>JBNKYR010000185.1:0-7902 GCA_050300995.1 Crocinitomicaceae bacterium
AATTAATACCTGTAGCAAATGCTGTAAACGCGGAGTCGAACGAAATAGGGTTTGAAGGCTTTGAGGATTATGATTATCTGGCAACCGCAGTCTCTCCGTATTCTACTTTTTCACTTGTCCCGGGTACGGATGCCTCAACAAAAATTGTGAGCACCTACAAACACTCGGGCTTTTATTCGTTGAAAGTTGGTGTAGATGATGAAACCTTCACTTTCGATGTGATTTCCGAAAAATCGGCAGATACTGCACATATAGTATCTGATGAATACGAGGTACAGGAATGTGATTGCGTGATAGGATTTGCCCCATATAACGGAAAAGAATATTGGGTGAGCGCCTGGGTAAATGAACCAGCCTCAACGTCTCCTCCTTATACTAATTCGGAAATTACACTGGTTTATAAGGATGGTACTTCGACCATTAGTTCGGATGTCTTGTATCCTTCAGGTCAGATCATTGATGGATGGCAACGAATTGAAGGAAAGGTCACTATCCCGAATACCGTTTCGGGAGTTGATAATGTCCAGATTCAATTGAAAAATACCGGTGCCAGCGGTTATGTCTACTTCGATGATTTCCGTATTCATCCCTTTAAGGCTGGTATGACTTCAATCGTTTACGACAAATTCACCTTACTTCCACTTGCCAAACACGATGGCTACAATTTCACCACTTTCTACAATTATGACGAGAACAACCAACTTGTCCGGATGAGGGTGGAAACAGTTGAGGGGATCATCACAGTTACAGAAAACGAAACCGGCACCTATCGCCAGCAATAATTGTTGAAGTCATGAGAAAATTCACACTTATTTTCGCCGTTCTTTTAACGTTTGTTTCATTTGCCGGAAAAGAAAGGTATTCAAAGCGGATAGAAGAGTCGGGCATTGCCGCGAACGTTCAACTTGAGGTTTATGATAGCCGATACTATGACATGCTGATCAACCCGAACTGGGCAAATGACTTTACAAATGTATCGGTTCGAAACAGTGTACGTCTGGGCTTTATTTCAGATGATTATCCAACTACGGATCGCACGACAACCGTACAATTAAAGATTGAGACATGGGCATGGAATACCTCTTCTTTCTCGTTGAGTTCCGTTACAAAAAACCTGACCATTGATTTTGACGATGATGGCTACGCGGAGATCAATGGGATTAACTCCTATGCATTTGAAGATGCCCATCGGATTCGGGTAACGGTACTCAGTATTTCTTCCGGTACGGTTGACAATGTGTTTCTTGAATCATACATCGAGGTAGACCGGAATTATGAGATGAATTCCGGCATTACCAATTACGGATTTAATGTAAGTGATCTCACTTATTCAGGAACCGATACGGCTTACGTGATCAGTGGACAGGAACCCTCGATCACTATGCGTTGGAAGGATGTGGTTGGAGCCGAAGCCTACGAACTCGAATGGACTTTTGTAAGCAATTATGGTGATTTTGACACTTTGAATGGAATCTATAATTACATCCCTGCAACGGATTTAAGTTTCAACTTTTATAAAAATGCTACTCGTGTAAGGGTTACGAAGAACTACTATCAGATCCCTTGTATTTTTAATCGTGGATATATAGTGTACCGTATTCGACCAATCGGACGGACCATTGTATCCGGTTTTGCGTATCGAAAGGAAGGCGCATGGACGTATGCTGAATCCGGTACAGTAGACAATTTCATCAGTACGGTTTCCTCCGGAGCTATCAGGCTGGCGGGTGATTACCAGGAAGACCGGAACTGGTCCTATCAAGTTGCGTATACGGAAGAAGGGAGACGCTTTGAGGGAATTACTTATTATGATGGCTTAGGACGGGCCAGACAGAGTTTAGGACACAACACAGTTACCGGACAAATGTTGGTGAGCAACATCTATTATGATAAGGTAGGACGTCCTGTTATCAGTGACTTGCCAACACCAAAGGATGATACCAGTTTTTACTTCAGGGCGAACTTTAACCGTTTGGACAGTAGCTCTGTAACGGTATACATGTATCCGTCGACTTACACAAGGGAAAATGTACCTTGTGAATTGCCACTTGCTTTGGATCAGGATTACGGTGCAGGAGAATACTATTCGATCAATAATGCGAATCTGGATGGTCCAAACTCCTACATCCCGGATGCGGACGGCTATGCTTTTAACAATGTACGTTATACAGCTGATCCCACGGGAAGGATTCGTGAAATTGGAGGATTTGGGTTAACCCACCAAACCAGCCAGCAATCCACCAGGAAGTACTATACCAAGCCAACCCAGAATGAACTGGACAAATTGTTCGGAACCGAGGTAGGGTATGCCGACCACTATCAGAAGAGCTATACACTCGATGCGAATGGACAGGCATATATTGAATACACCGACCTTGCCGGTAGAGTGGTAGCTACCTGCCTTGCGGGAGATGCTCCCGATAACCTGAATATTCTGGCTAGTAATTCAGGAGGAGGGAATGTTACGCATACCCTGGTTTCCGGGACAGATCCTGACGACAACGAGTCGGATGTGATAGCCAGCTATTCTCATCCTTTTGTCATTCTTGGCGATGAGGCATATACCCTTGATCATAGTTTTACACCGGAAGAATTTGTGAATTCCTGTATGTCAAATGAATGTTTTGATTGTCACTACGACCTTGAAATTAAGATCTATCAAATCGAATGCCCGGGATCACAACCGGTGTATTCGTATACCGAAACAATCAATGGTACAACGGTTGACAGCCTGTGTAATGGTTCCGGGTACTCAGGGCTTTCTGTGACGTTTTCAGCTGATACACTTACCGAAGATGCGCTTGCTCCGGGTGAGTACATGCTGGAAAAAACACTTCGTGTAAATACAAATGTGGCTGAAGAGTATTGGTGTATCTATTCGGAAGATGCTGATTCGAATTGTTTACCGAATTACTTTAATATGTATACAACGCTCTATGATAGTACTAATTTCGGATGTGACATCTTTGAGATCACGCCTAGTGATGCGGAGTCTGCACCTTGTCGATCGCAACGATTAAAAATGATGGCTGACATGTTCATCGGTGGACAGTACGGCTTGGTAACAGAAACGAACGGTACATTTACAGCTACAGATGAATTGTCTATATATAATACTTCCAATCTCTTGCCGGATGCCGGGGCGGATTGGCAGAATCCATCGTCGGATTACCTTGATGCTGATGGAACGGTTGCATACGTGCCGGTGCAGCCTTCCGGCGCGAATTATATCCCCGCTGTAGTAAGCACCAGTTCAAGCGATGTAATAGCTGATGGTTTCGGGGGGTACAAAACCAAACCCGACAATCTTGCCAACCTGACGGACTTTGTCAATTATGCGCAGTTCTCCTGGGCGGCATCACTGCTTCCATATCATCCTGAATACTGCTATCTGTACTTCTGTGAAACCTATGGAGGAGATTATGAACAGTTCAGTGACGCGTTTACTTCGGTAAGTACTTTTGATGAGGCTTGCAGTATGGGCTTTTTCAACCCAATCTATTACACAAGCAACTACCCCCCGGTTTCAAATCTTGATGCTTTTGATAACTGTGACCTGGAGCCTTCCATTTCAGATGAATTCTTTATTAGTGGCTATTACACCGGTTCGGTGGCTACCTGGGGTGAGAATTCTTATACCTGTGTTCCTGAGATCACCTACGATAGTGGTTCGGATCTTCTGGAATACTATCCGATTGACAATGGGATGGGAGGATACGACTACCTTTCAATCTGGGAATATGCGCTATGGAGAGTAACCTGTGCAACGGAATACCAGTACAGCAACATTATCTCCTGCGTACAAAGTGCCACATTGGACGATTGCAACGAGGATCAGGTTTGGTTGCTTTTCCGAAATGCCTATATGGAGCTGAGAAACCGGACTTACCTTTTTGCTCAGGATGCCTATGTTTCATTTCCTGATAGTGTGACGGGAGGAGGCTGTGGTTATGCCAACAATGAGTGTATAGGTTTGGGTAATGCTTTTACCGACTTTACACTTGAATCTTGTTTTGATGCTGACATTTACATTGATCTTTCAAATCCACCGGCCTACGACACGATACCACTGCCACCTTCAGGAGTTGAATTTTCACCCTGTCAGCAGGATGAATACGCCCCTGACTATTCACATAAAGACCGGGTTTTCGGAACATTCTACGCCTTTGACTATGAAACCTATCTGAGTACAATACTGGATACATTCAATTACTACGTCACCGCCGACCTTGATACCAGCTCAATAAATACCTTAACGCAACAATATCTGGGAACGGATATTAGTGCTGCTTGTGAAGAAGTGGCTTCGTTCCTTGTTGATGACTGGATGGAGGCGATCACCGGTTGTGGTATGTCATCTGCAGATTCTGTCCTCATTGCCACTGGGTTTACGGAAGTGTTTATGCTAACTTGTGGAATCGGTAATATGAATGGTGCAACCATTGCAGTAGGGGATTCTGTTCAGATCGATTCGGATGGTACTGGTGGACCTGATACGTATGTCAATACATTTGAGGAAGTCATGGCGGCTGTGCTGGGAAGTAGCTATGAAGATTCTATTTGCACCCATTTGCTCATCTCGAATCCGGGGCCTTATGGTTATAGTAATAGCCTGGAATACAATACGGAGGTTGATACCTGTGCCTGTAATAGAATTTTGCAGGCAAAATATGATCTGGCAAATAATCCGGTGACCGGTGTAAATACGGTCGCGGAAATGTTGGCATACAATGAAGGGATTACGCTTCCGTATGCCAAAGCGTTAGCATGTACGTGCGAAGGAGCATTTGGAGGAACCTGGACGCCTTCTTCAAGTTGGAATCAGGCGGGGATGGATAGCCTTGCTGCCCTCGCATTTTCGGTTCCGGTTCAACTCTCTTGTGACGGACCAGTCTGTGCGAGTTGTTCAACTTTTACAGATTTACATGATGACCTGCTCACAACCTTCGGAGATTCGATTATCAATCATCCGAACTACCTGGTGATCCTTAAGAACTATATGAATGAGCAGTTGCATTATAACCTGAGTTCAGGGGAGTACATCAGTTTCATGAATGCCTGTAACTCTTCCTCGTCAGCCCCGTCTTCCTACGTGACAAATGCTGCACCTGTTTTCCTTGATCTGATCGATGTAATCACGCGTCATGGAGATCTTCAAGCGACGCTAGGAGATCCGGTGAATATGGCAACAGAAAATGTAGTGTATCAGTACAGTAACATTTCTAACTTGTTTACCGGGGATTATTACTGGACGACAACATCCAGCGGGGACTTAATCATGCATTTCGGGACCTCAGGATCTGATAAGACAGTTACACTTTCGCTTCCTTCAGGTGCCGATTTCGGATTCGGTGATATTCTCGCCATGGAGGAGTTGGTACCGGTGGCTTGTTCTACAACGTTTGAGATAACTGCCAGGGTGATGGTTTGCGGTTTCCTCGAAGATCGGATCATCGAAGGTTATTCCGCGGACATCTCGCTGGTAAATAGTATTTGCAGTTCCAGCGGGTTGACGCTTTGCAATTTCCGTGACGATGAAGCGAACATCATGGGGAACGATTGCTATGTTCCACAATTGGAGGCATTGAATGCCATCTCGATGGACATGTATCTTGCTGAACTCGATACCGCAAAACAGTTGTTCATCAGTGCATACATTGATACTTGCGCCTCAGCATTTGAAACCGAACTGCTGGAGGAAACGACCAATGTCAATGAATACCAGCACACCCTTTTCTATTACAATCAGGCCGGTAACCTGGTTCGTACGGTTTCGCCGAAAGGCATTGAAGTGGAAGCTGCTTTGGGCACACCAACATTTACACTTTCGTCTGTACCAACGGATCGGGCGGCAGGTACTGCGAATAGTCCGGATTATACCTACGAGACGGTTTATTACTATAACTCCTACAATCAGTTGGTACAAACAACCAATCCTGATCAAGATGGTGACACAAAGTATTGGTACGATTTCTACGGACGTATTGCAGCTTCTCAAAACCCCGTTCAGGCAGCAGAAAACAGGTATAGTTATACCTTCTATGATACACAGGGTAGGCCGGTAGAGACAGGGCAAATTGTGCAGACATCTCCACCCGATGGTTCTTTGGCCCTTGATGATTTGGGACTTGCATTTGAGACATGGGTGGAGCAAAGTGACAGCAACCGTACAGAGGTCACCATGATCAAATACGATGAGCGCGCACTTCCGGCCTTTGAACTTTTATTCAGTAACGAGTCACAGGAAAACCTGCGCTTGCGTGTGGCCAGTGTTTTCTATTACGAGGAGGTGTACAACGGGGTGTCTTTGTACAATGGCTACCAATCAGCGGTGCATTATTCATACGACATTCACGGAAATGTTATCGAACAAATTCAGGATGTTCCGGCACTTTATACGGTCGAACAAGACCATAAATCAACGAAGTACAAATTTGAACTCATAAGTGGCAATGTGTCCCAGGTTACCTACCAGGACGATCAGTTGGATCAGATGATTCACGAGTACTATTACGATGATCTCAACCGTTTGACAGAAGTGTTCACCTCGACGGATAGTCTGCACAAAACCCGTGAGGCGCACTACCGTTATTACGATTATGGCCCAATGTCGCGAACCGAACTCGGACAATTCAAGGTGCAGGGCAGCGATTACTTCTATACCATCAATGGTTGGCTGAAGGGGATGAACAGTTCCGATCTGGATGTGGATGAAGATGCCGGAATGGATGGTATTCAGGGATATTGGGCTGCCAATACAGATGCCCATACCCATTTTGCGAAGGATGAACTTGCCTGGACACTTGGTTATTTTGACGGAGATTACTCAGCGATAAATACCGCGAAAACGCCGGAATTGACCATTAGTTCGGCAGTGGATACCGACGGCCCCGATCTTTACAACGGAAATATTCGTAACACGATTACATCCATTCACAATTTGGATGTTTTGGCAAACGCCTATCAATACGATCAGTTGAACCGTCTCAAAACCATGCAGGCATATGTTTATGATGCGGGTACTCCGTCGTATACTTCCACGACTGATTACTACAATACATATACGTACGATGCAAACGGAAATATCCAGACGTTACAGAGGAATGGAAAATATGCAGCATCATTTGCGCTGAGTAGCTTGTATATGGACAATTTCACCTATTCCTACATTGATGAAACGAATCAATTGCACAAGGTCACGGATGCTGGTACAAATGACGGGGTTGTCGGAGTAGGGGACATCACTTCCGGCCAAACGGATAGCAATTACGTGTATGACGCCATAGGTGAGTTGATTTATGATGCCTCGGAAGAGATTGACAGTATCCTATGGCGCAGGGGAGATAAAAGGATCAAGCGTATTATCCCTGATCTGACAGGAAGTCGACCGTACATTGAATTCATCTACAATCCTTTTGGTCAACGCGTACTGAAAATTGTAAAACCACAAACGAGTGGAACACTTTCCAGTATTGATGAATGGGTGTACACCTATTATAGCTATGACGCCAATGGGCAGGTAATGGCGGTTTACGACCTTACCATTGGAGAAACGGATCAGGATGCTTATTTATCCGAACAGCATATTTACGGGGCATCACGCCTTGGAATGATTCGTCCGGAGATGCATATTTACGATGATGATGTAGCTATTGATCCTCCAACTGAGTTGTTCGCATATACACTGGGGCAACGCCGTTATGAGTTGAGCAATCATCTCGGTAATGTCAATGTAGTGATCAGTGACCGAAAAACAGCCGCAGACCCTGCGGATGACTGGCAGTTCGAAGCAGTGGTATACAACGAGATGGATTATTATCCATTCGGTATGATTATGCCCGGCAGAAACAATCAGTTAAACCTGAATGGGGAAGATTACCGCTACGCCTACAACGGAATGGA
>JBNKYR010000186.1:0-7899 GCA_050300995.1 Crocinitomicaceae bacterium
ATCAATGCCACGAAAAGGAGGGTCAAGAAGGAAATAGGGGAGAGAAGGGCGTGGATTACCAAGGGGAGAGAAATTGAAAACTATTTAAGTCGGCGAGTCCTGAATTCTTGGCTATCTACAGACAAAATTTCAATTGATGCAAATTCAAAGGTTGAGAACGTTATTTCAAAAGTTAGTTCGGTTAAATACAATTTGAACAAAACCAAATATGCAAAGGAAATTGTAGAGCATATCAATTCTGAAGATTTGGGGATACTTGACTTGAATCGTAAGCTCAATGAGCTTGTGAGAACCATTGAATCTTGGAATCAATAAGGAGGTCAATTGAAACCGAAGGATCAATTCAGTTTTCGAAGCTTCTTTTCGCATAAGACTTCACGACATCAATTTTATTCTCCACCTCAAATGTACCTCGGAAGACCGAAAACAAACCGGAAGGTGAAGTTTTGAAGGAAAGAGCCTTTCAACAATATAACTCACGTAAGGAGTGGGAATGAGGGTGAGCATTGAGAAAAACAAAAGCGAGTAGAATCTGTTCTCGCTTCCGTTTTAGAGATCCCGCTGGGGCTCGATACCCAGAACGAGCACTGCTCGTGAAGACGAGGCGCGGCCTGTAGGCCGATAACGCTGAGGTAGACCGGTCCGTAGTTCGAGCCTTGAAAGATTTGTTCAACCGAACAAAAACAAAAAAGCCTCCCAAAATTGAGAGGCTTCTTGTGATCCCGCTGGGGCTCGAACCCAGGACCCATACATTAAAAGTGTATTGCTCTACCAGCTGAGCTACGGAATCCAGTATTCTGAAAAACATGCAACCGTGATTGTTGATTTCTCAAAATGCGAGTGCAAATATAGAGGTTAAATTTATTAAACCAATTATTTGCCGCATTTTTTTGGGTTTAATTACCCTGTTTCCGGTCGATGTATGGAGTAGGGAACTCGTACACAAGGCGTTGTAGTTTCCTTTAAATTTCCGTACTTTGTGCTTATGAGACGGATAATTCTTGTCGGATTTATGGGAAGTGGCAAAACTACTCTTGGGAAGAAGCTTTCCCGGCAATTGGACCTTCCGTTTCTGGATTCGGATGAGGAGATCGAGAAAGGGGTGTTGCTCTCCGTAGGGGAGATTTTTGGTAAGTTCGGTGAATCACGCTTTCGGGAAATTGAGAGTGAATTTATTGATACGCTTTTTGAGGACGGTGAGTTCGTGCTGGCGACAGGCGGAGGAATGCCATGTTTCAATCACAACATGGAGAAGCTGAATGAGCTTGGGACGACGTTCTATTTGGAGCGAAGCCCGAAGGAATTGGCGCATCGTCTGAAACATGCAAAAGTGCAGCGACCGTTGATCGAGGCTTTGTCGGATGATGATCTTCTGTCGTTTATAGAGCAGCGTTTGAGTGAGCGTGAAGATTTTTACCGTCAGGCGAATTTTGTGCTCTCACGTGAGGAGCAGACGCCCGAGAAGATCCGGGAATTCATTCATCTTCTGCAATAGACTCGCCGAAGAAACCTTTGCGGTAGCCCGATATTCTGTTCCCCATGAGGTAGGAATGTACGATGATACTCACGAGCATAATCAACAGGGCGATCTTGTCGTACGTGGTAGTATCCTCAAGGAAATAGGAAAAGCTTAGGTAGAAGATGCACATTCCGAGGTAAAAGATCAGCGGTCCTAGACAGAAGTACACATATTTTTTCACCTTGCGATACATCAGGATCAGCCCGACCAGGAAGATTCCCCAGCAAATGATGCCAATGGCGTGGAAGGTTGTCAGGCGCGAAAGAAAAACGCCTTCTTCAAAGCCGAGGGCAGCGCCACGTTCTGCAACGATACGATCAATAGGAAGTCCTTTTTGTCGGATGAACAGGTCGGTGGAGGTAAGGGTAAAATAACTCAGTACGTCCCAGATGATGAAGGTGCTCCAAAGGATGGTGTTCAGATAAAAGGTCAGCCGCGTGTACATGTCCGGGATGCGATTCCCGAAGATCAGGTTTCTGATCTTGCGAAGAATGGGAACCGGGCTTTGGAATTTCGTCGGTTTGACGGCATCCTTTTCCTGGAACACATTTTCGCCCTCCGGCAGTTGTTCATCCGTTTCGGCCATCTTAGTCGACGATTATCACGAGGTATTTGGAGATTTTCCAGAATTCAGAGGCGTCCGTAATGACAATGCGCGTGCGATTGCCTTCTTCTGTCAGGGTGTACGAAGATTTTGGATGATAGGTAATGAAACGGACATCTGTACCCTCCACTGTTAGTGTCTTTTTCTTCGTGGCATCAATGCGTGTGAAATAACTGTCGTTAAAATCTTCTCTCAGCGACATCTTTTTCCCGATGCCCATGAACCCGTTCTTCTTGTCGATCACACCGTTGTCCTTCAACTCTTTTTCGGTTCCGTAGGCATAGTACACACTGTTCATTTCATCGGTTACCTGATCAAGCTGGATTGACTGTGCCTGGTAAGCATCGAAGAGTTTCGAATATTCCTGATCCAGGTTGTGCAATTCTTCTTGAAGAAGGGAGATCTGTTCATCTTTCCATTGGATGTCTTTCATCAGTGATTCGATCATCACTTCCAGTTCCTTGATTTTCAATCCGCTTTCCTTCATCTGCTTTTGCATACGTCGGAGGTTGTTTGCATTTTCTTCACGCAGATAGTTGATGTGCTTGATCTCTTCAAGGATCCACTCTTTATCGTCGTTGGAGATTTCCGGGTTTGAAGAAAGTTCACGGATCTCATCTTTACGGATTCCGATAGCTTCCAGGTTTGATTTGATCTCGTTGAAGAAGGCAAGCGATTCGTTGATCACCGAGTCCTTCATCGCGTTGTCGAGTTCCAGTTGTTTTACCTTGTTCTGCAAATCCACCATGTCGGCATCCTGCGGATCGTTTTGACCGGAAGGTTGGTCCTGAACACAGGAGAAAAGGGTAAACGCGACAAGGATAAAAGGAAGAAATCTCAGCATTTTATTCGAATTTGATATTGAGTAAAGATAATTCTCTGCGCCGGAATGACGAAGCATCTGGTGGAAATATTCTCATCAGTGGTCCGTTCATCATATTGGAGCGACCCATAGTGGAGCAAATTGTTACTTTTGAACTTTACCAAAATCAGAGGCATGTTGAAACAAGCGTTAAGCACCTTTTTTATGATCCTTTCCCTGGCTGTATTTGGCCAGCAGATTTCTTATGAACTATCGATGCCAAAACCGCAAAGTCATTATTACAATGTGGAGATGAAGCTGGACGGTTTTAAGGAGAAGGAACTCAACGTGAAAATGCCGGTATGGGCTCCGGGATCGTACCTCGTCCGGGAGTTTGCTAAGAACGTGGATCTGGTGAAGGCTTTTGATGAGAATGGCAAGGAACTGCCCGTGAAGAAGAGCACCAAAAACACCTGGAAAATTACCAAAGGAAAGGCAAAAACAGTGAAGGTGAAGTACGAAGTGTATGCCTTTGAATTGTCTGTACGAACAAGCTTTCTTGATCTCACTCATGGTTTTGTGAGCGGAAGTGGTGTGTTCATGTACGTGGATGGATACAAGCAGAACAAGGGGATACTCACCGTAGTTCCTTACAGTGAATTCGGAACGATTACCACAGCATTGCGTGAAGCACCGGATGGTGTGAAAAAGGATGGGGAGTCCTCCTTTGTATTCGACAACTATGACCAACTGGTGGACTGTCCGCTGGAGATCGGAAATCAGGAAGTATTCTCGTTCATGGCAGCCGGAGTAAAACACAATGTCGCCATGTATAATTTCGGGAATTTTGATGTAGATCATCTGAAACTGGACATGCCGAAAGTAGTGGAAGCGGCGACCGGAGTATTTGGTCAGAATCCGAACAAGGAATACACCTTCATCATTCACAATGTAGTGGACGCGCAGGGAGGATTGGAGCACACAAATTCAACGGTGTTGAGTGTCAACCGATGGACGTACGAGGGGGATGATTACATCGATTTCCTGAAGTTGGTGGCACACGAGTATTTTCACTTGTGGAATGTTAAACGCATCCGTCCGGTGGAATTGGGACCATTCGACTACGACAATGAGAATTATACTTCCTTGCTTTGGGTGATGGAGGGCTTCACTTCGTATTACGAAAAACTGATCTTGCTGCGTGCCGGCTATTACTCGGAAGATCGTTTCCTGAAAAGCATGTTCAGCAGTCTGAATTATGTGGAAGGTTCTGTCGGGTCGCGTGTGCAGCCCGTGGCGCATGCCAGTTTCGATGCCTGGATCAAGGCGTATCGTCCGAATGAAAACAGTGGAAATACCACGATGTCATATTATTCGAGAGGATCCGTGATAGCCATGATGCTAGACGCAAAGATCATTGCCAGGTACAAAGGTGAAAAGTGCCTCGATCATTTCATGCAACACCTGTATGAGATGTTCTACGTGGGAAAAGGACGTGGTTTTTCGGAGGCTGAATTCAAGCAGGAGTTGTCTGATTTTGTAGGTGAATCCATGGATGAATTCTTCGGGAAATACATCGATGGAACGGAGATTCCTGATTACAACGCAGTATTCTCACCGGTAGGATTGCAAGTGGATTACGTTGGGGTGTCAAAACCTGACGTTGGGCTTTCGCTGTCCGAATCCGGAGGAAAGACCGTGGTTCGTGGGATTCGCCGAGGGTCTGCTGCAGAAGAATCAGGATTGAGTGTGAACGATGAGATCATCGGTC
Organism: Crocinitomicaceae bacterium; assembly: GCA_050300995.1. GTDB lineage: Bacteria > Bacteroidota > Bacteroidia > Flavobacteriales_D > Crocinitomicaceae > UBA4466. Next base: position 4,697 of record JBNKYR010000186.1, read on the forward strand.
TGAACGGAATCCGTGTGGATCGTCGTTCCATGGAATCTTACCTCGAAACAGTCCGTACCGGTGATGTGCTCAATGTTTTGTTTGCCCGCGATGAACAGTTGTTCTCTACCGAAATCCGTGTCACCGAATGGGAACAGCCGAAATTTAAGTTTACTGTTCAAACGAACGCTGAGAATGAAGCGCTCTTCAAGTATTGGTTGCGCCAGGGTGAAGAATAAGCTGCTCGTTCTTCTGCTTGGGACCGCCGGTTTTTCGTCGGCTCAGAAGTTGGTGCAATTGCCGCTTCCGGAAAAAGTGGTTTACGAATATTCACAGGTTGAGCCTTCAATAGCGATCAATCCATTGCATCCGAAGCAAATGATCGCCGGTTCGGTCTTGTCCGACTATTACTATTCAACCAATGCCGGAAAAAAGTGGAAGAGCAAAACCCTTGAAAGCAAATACGGCGTATATGGCGATCCTGTTTTGCTCTTTGACGCGAAAGGGCGTGCCTACTATTTTCACCTTGCGAGTGTTGACCCGGAGAAGCATTTGGATCGTATCGTTTGTCAGTGGGACGACAACATTCAGGGCGACTTTACCAATGAATCGTGTACACAACCGAACGGAACGAAAGTGCAGGACAAACATTGGGTAGCAGTGAATCCGCTGAACAATGAGCTGTACATGACCTGGACCCAATTTGATGCTTACGATTCCGAATTTCCGCAGGACAGTTCGTTCATCATGTTTTCAAAATCTGTTGATCAGGGAGCAAGTTGGTCGGAGCCATTGCGTATTTCAAAGTACGGAGGTGATTGCCTTGATGGAGACAATACGGTAGAGGGTGCTGTGCCGGCTGTTGGACCTGAAGGTCAGCTCTACGTGACCTGGACGGGTCCGAGAGGTCTGGTGATGCAGCGATCGTTGGATGGTGGTGCCACATGGTTAACTGCCGAACGATCCGTTGAACCGCAATACGGAGGATGGGCGTTGAACATCCCCGGAATTTACCGCGCGAATGGATTGCCTGTGTTGAAATGCGATCTCAGCAGCGGTCCGAACCGGGGATCATTGTACCTGAACTGGTGCGATCAGAAGGTCGGAGAAGACGATACGGATGTGTGGCTGCTGAAATCAACGGATGGTGGAGAAACCTGGAGTGAACGAATTCGTGTGAATCAGGATGCTCCCGGTAAACACCAGTTCTTTACATGGATGACGATTGATCAAACCTCCGGCTACCTGTATTTTGTCTATTATGATCGTCGGGATCAGGAGGGGATTGCCACGGATGTTTACCTGAGCACTTCCCGTGATGGCGGAGTGACCTTCACGGACACAAAGGTTTCCAGGACTGCTTTTGTTCCGGACAAGAATATCTTTTTCGGAGATTACCTGAACATCGACGCCGTTCAGGGACAGGTTCGTCCGATATTTTCCCGGATGGATCGCGGTAAAATTACGCTTTGGGTTGCCTTGTTGAGTGAAGCCAAACTGCGCAAAGATTAGTATCTTTGGCTCCCAACCGAACGCATGGAAATCAGCCCGATCATTGAAGTTTCTCAACTGACCAAACAGTACGACAATGCTGATCGTCCGGCTGTGGATCATGTTTCGTTTTCCATTCGCCGTAACGAAATCTTTGGTTTACTCGGACCAAATGGTGCGGGGAAGACGACAACAATTTCCATGCTTTGCGGATTGATCCGTCCTTCGGAGGGAGAAGTCCGTGTTCAGGGGAAACGCCTTGGAGAGCATTTCAAGGAATTGCGTTCGGTACTGGGTATCGTTCCGCAGGACATAGCCCTTTATCCCACGCTTACCGGTCGTGAGAATCTGGAGTTCTACGGAGCGATGTATGGGGTGGAAAAGGAGGTGCTACGTGAACGGATCAATGGCTGGTTGGAAAAAATGGAAATGGGTGCGAGTGCCGATCGACGTGTGGAAACCTATTCGGGAGGTATGAAGCGACGGATCAATCTTGTAGCCGGAATCCTGCACCAACCGTCCATTCTCTTTCTTGATGAACCAACAGTGGGGGTTGACGTGCAGTCGCGTGCAGCGATCATGCACTACCTGGAAGAACTGAATAAGGAAGGAATGACGATCATCTATACCTCGCACCATCTGGAAGAGGCAGAGAAATTTTGTACGGAAGTCGCCATCATTGATCACGGACACATCATTGCGCAGGGAAACCCGGTTGATCTGATCGCCTCACACGGCGCCCGTGACCTCGAAGGTTTGTTTTTGGAACTCACACATAAAGCATTACGAAACTGAGATGAGGAAACTGTTGGCAGCGATGAAAAAGGAAATGCTCCTGCTGGTGCGCGATCGTATCGGGCTTGGGATCCTGTTCATTATGCCGATGGTGCTGATCTTTGTGATGACGTTAATTCAGGATGCTGCTTTCCGTACACTGAACGATCAGGGAATCCCGCTCGTGTTGGTCAACAACGATAACGACACCCTTGGAAACCGTATTGCATCAGGATTGGCGCAGGCAGGAATTTGTGATCTGCAAACGGCTGTTGATGGAAAAAAGGCAACACCTGAATCGGCAGCAGAAGCCGTGAGGGAGGGCAAGTTTCTGATCGGGATTGTGGTGCCGGAGGGCGCTACGCATGCAATCCGAACGAACATTGAGGAAATGGTGAGTGAGAGTCTGGGAGATCCTTTGCCTGAACACGACAAGGAAACAACAGAGATTCGCCTGATCATTGATCCGGTAGCCTCGAAATCATTTATCACTTCGGTGACAAGCAGTTTGCGCGAGTTCATTTCTTCGGTGAAGACGCAGATCATGTTCGAGACATTCAATGAGCAGATCACGGCATTGATACCTGACGATACGGAGGTGGAAAAGCAGGAATACGACGGAACCAAAGTGGTGGCATACCGCGAAGAATATGCGTCTGAATTGACAGGTTCAGTCACACCGAATGCGGTGCAACACAATGTGCCGGCCTGGACGATCTTCGCGATGTTCTTTATTGTGATCCCACTGGTGGGCAGCGTGATGAAGGAAAAGAGTGAGGGCAGTGTTTTTCGGTTCCATATTTTACCCGTGTCCTACCTCTTGCAGATCAATGCGAAGCTGTTGGTGTATGTGGTCGTATGCATGATCCAGTTCTTGCTGATGTTGTCCATCGGTTTGTTGTTTCTCCCGATGCTCGGACTTCCGGCGCTGGATACGGCCGGGAACTGGCCGGGAATTT
>JBNKYR010000187.1:0-7895 GCA_050300995.1 Crocinitomicaceae bacterium
ATAGGCAATTTCTCCTGGACCATTTCGAAGGAGAAGACAACTTCTTTTACAATTACGAAAGCATCTACGACCTCATCCAACGCTTCTACGGTCTGATGAAATACGAGGAACTTCGCGACCCTTATCTCCATCATCTCGCTGATTTTGCCTTCGACTTCGGACTTCACAAAGGTCCCGATCTCAAAGGCTTCCTCCTCGAGTATGAAAGCAAAAAACACAAAATTGCCGTTCAGATCCCGGAAAGTGAGGACGCGATACAAGTCATGACCATTCACAAATCAAAAGGACTGGAGTTTCCGGTAGTGATGGTACCGTCGATGAATTTTCCCGCAGATGTGAAATCGCATTTCCTGGTTGACATGGAAGACTTTGTCGTGTACAAAAAACCAAATCAATCGGAGCAATTACAGTTGCTTCAGGAACTTTACGACAGGGAACGTGAGCAAATCATTGCGGACAACATGAATAAATGTTACGTAGCTATGACACGGCCGATGGAACGCTTGTACGTGGCCAACTACTATGAAAAAAGGACCTTCGGCCGTTTATTCCATGAAGTGCTGGAAACCCTGCCACAAGCTACTACTGATGACGGACTGATCTGCGTAGAGTTGAACGATGGTATACGCTCCACGTCATCGAATGGTACGTCTCCTGCAAAGGATTTCATACCGAACGATATTCGGGACCACCTCTGGTTTCCCCACATCGCTCTGCAAGATACACCTGAACTCGTCAATGAAGATTTTCTGAGTGACGAAATGCAATACGGTCTGGAATTCCACCTGCTCGCGGGACGCATTGAACGAAAAGACGACATCACTCCTGGCATTGAAAAGGCGATTCAAAGTGGTGAAGTGGCACGAATGAACGCAAAGGCCCTGGCTGAATCCCTGAACGGACTCTTCCGGAACGCTTCGTATCTCGAACTACTGGACAATGCCGACGCTGTCATTTCCGAACAAGCGATCCTGACCAAAGGCGGAACAGTCCTGCGCCCGGATAAACTCATCCTCAAAAAGGATCAGACAATTCTGTTGGATTACAAAACGGGGATTCCCTCAGGAAAAGATGAAAAACAGGTGCGAGGGTATGCAGAAGTAGTTCGTGCCATGGGTTATCCGAATGTAAGCGCATTTCTGTTCTACATTCACCAAAATGAATTGCGTCAGATAGGCTGATCTCTGTCGTCGTTCCGGCGAATGATCACACGCAACGAAAGATTGTACGTGAAATAATTCCAGACCCAATTCATAAAGACAACCCACTTGTTTTTGATGCCCAGGATTGAACGAAGGTGTACGAGCATCCAAACCAACCAGGCGAAAAAACCGTAAAATTTTCTCCGGGGCAATTCCACCACAGCTTTGTTACGACCAACAGTTGCCATCGATCCAAGGTTACGGTAATGAAAAACCTGCATTGGTTCTCCTTTTACCAACCGGCGAAGATTTTTACCAACCCGTTTGGCCTGTTGAATCGCCACCTGGGCCAATTGCGGATGCCCATGGGGATAATCCGGATCTGCTTCCATGTAAGCTACGTCACCGATCGCATAAACATTTGCAATTCCCTCCACCCGGTTAAACCCGTCGACCTTAATCCGGTTTCCGCGAATTCTGGTTTCCTCCGGGAGGCCATCCAAAAAGTTCCCCTGAATTCCTGCTGCCCAGATCAATGTCTTCGAACGAATATGCTCCTCATTGCTTAGCGCAACTTCGTTGCCCTCATAATCGTTAACACGGGTATTCACCATGATCTTAACCCCTAACTTTTCGAGGTATTGATGTGCCTTTTTCGAAGAGAGTTCCGACATCGCGTTAAGCACTCTCGGAGCCCCCTCCACAAGCACAATATCCATATCATGGAAATCCAGTTCGGGATAATCCTTCGGAAGAATATACCGTTTCATTTCGGCCAGGGTGCCTGCCAGTTCCGTCCCTGTCGGACCTCCCCCGGCAATCACGAAAGTGAGGTATTCACTGCGCAATTCTTTCGGGACATTCAATGATTGCTCAAAGCGTTCAAGAATAAGATTACGCAAATGCAACGATTCATTGATCGATTTCATCGGTACGGCAAACTTCCGAATGTTCTCATTTCCGAAAAAATTATTTCCGGCGCCGGTAGCAATGATCAGGTGATCGTAGGCAATCTCCCCGATATCAGTAACTACTTTTGCATTTTCGGTGTCAAGCTGCTTCACTTCAGCCAGCCTGAAAAACACGTTCTTACTCCGCTGAAAGATCTTCCGAAAAGGAAAAATAATTGAACTCGGTTCGAGACCTGATGTGGCTACCTGATAAAAGAGTGGCTGAAACTGGTGGAAATTGTTCCGGTCGATGAGTACGACTTCAAAAGGAGAACCAGAAAGGCCTTTCGCCAATTGAAGTCCTCCGAATCCACCGCCAATAATGACTACGCGCTTGCGGTCACCTGGAAGAAGAGAAACATCCATTGCAATCCGATATTGCGCATGATTTAGATGCTCAAGTTAAAAAAATGAATCGAAATAATGTCGATCGTATCAAATTTTAACATTCAATACGTGGTGCCGATCACTTCACTGTTTCGAACAGGCGTTCAATCACCTCGTCTTCCACCAGTGACGGTATCGTCACCTTAAGGCGTGGTTCTGCTTCCATTGCACGTTTGATGGCAAACATTGCTCCCTCGTTGCGTGCCCAGCTTCGTCGTGAAATGCCGTTGTTAACATCCCAATGAAGCATCATTTTCAGCCGTCGTTCCGAATCCTGAGTACCGTCCAGCAACATCCCGAATCCTCCGTTGATCACTTCTCCCCAGCCAACACCACCGCCATTGTGAATGGAAATCCAGGTAGCACCACGGAATCCATCTCCGATCACATTTTGGATAGCCATATCTGCTGTATAACGGGAACCATCATAAATATTGGAGGTTTCACGATACGGTGAATCCGTTCCGGAAACATCGTGATGGTCGCGTCCCAGTACTACCGGCCCAATCTTACCGGCAGCGATAGCATCGTTGAAAGCTTTGGCAATTTTGATTCGTCCTTCAGCATCAGCATAGAGAATTCGTGCCTGCGAACCAACCACCAGTTTATTCTCCTGTGCCCCCTTGATCCACTGAATATTGTCCGCCATCTGCTGTTGAATCTCTGCAGGGCTATTCTTTCGGATTTCCTCCAACACTTCACACGCCAGGTCATCCGTAAGCTGAAGATCCTCCGGTTTTCCGGAAGTGCACACCCAGCGGAACGGCCCGAAGCCATAATCGAAGCACATGGGCCCCATAATATCCTGCACATACGATGGGTATCGGAAATCAATCCCGTTCGGAGCCATCACATCCGCACCCGCACGTGAAGCTTCCAGTAAAAATGCATTTCCGTAATCGAAGAAATAAGTGCCTTTGGCAGTATGTTTATTGATTGCTGCTGCATGTCGTCTCAGAGACTCCTGAACTTTCGTTTTAAAGGTCTCCGGATCATTCGCCATCATCTCGTTGGATGCCTCAAACGACATTCCAGCAGGGTAGTATCCTCCCGCCCATGGATTGTGCAAGGATGTTTGATCCGAGCCCAAATCAATGTGCAGGTTCTCTACATCAAATTTCTCCCAAACATCTACGATATTTCCGAGATAAGCAATCGAAACCACTTCCTTATTCTCCTGTGCTTTACGCACGCGACTCACCAACTCGTCAAGGTCTTCGATGATCTCATTCACCCAGCCCTGTTCATTTCGAATCTTTGTGATCTTAGGATTCACTTCAGCACAAACCGTTATGCACCCTGCAATCGTTCCGGCCTTTGGTTGTGCCCCGCTCATTCCTCCCAAACCGGATGTCACGAAAAGCGATCCTGCCGGACTCTTTCCGATCTTTCGGAAGCCGTTCAGTACAGTAATAGTCGTTCCATGTACAATTCCCTGCGGACCGATGTACATATAGGAACCAGCTGTCATTTGTCCGTATTGCGTCACACCGAGCGCATTGAAACGCTCCCAATCGTCCGGTTTCGAGTAATTCGGGATCATCATTCCGTTGGTCACCACCACTCTAGGTGCATCCTTGTGCGAAGGAAAAAGTCCCATTGGGTGCCCGGAATACATCACCAAGGTTTGCTCATCGGTCATTTCGGACAGGTATTTCATGGTCAGCCGATACTGTACCCAATTTTGAAACACTGCTCCGTTCCCACCGTAGGTGATTAATTCATAAGGATGTTGTGCAACCGCATGGTCCAGGTTATTTTGGATCATTAACATGATCGCTTTTGCCTGCTCGCAATTTCCGGGATAGTGATCAATCGGACGTGCATACAGCGTATAATCCGGACGGTAGCGTAACATATAGATTCGACCGTAGGTATTCAGCTCTTCAAGGAATTCCGGTGCCAATGCAGCGTGCTGCTCCTTCGGAAAATAACGCAGCGCATTTCGCAAAGCAAGCTTTCGCTCATCTTCACTTAAGATCTGTTTCCTGCGCGGTGCCCGGTTCACTCCCGGAAGTTCTTCCTTCTTCTCCGGAATTGCTGTTGGAATTCCCTCCCTGATCTGCTGCTGAAAAGTCGCTATATCCATAGTTCACTAGTTTGAACAACAAAGGTAAAAAAGAAAAACGCTCCGCAAATACGGAGCGCTTTCCCTGAAAATTTGAATATGCGGTCTATCTCAGAATATTGACATGGCCGGTATAGGTATACTTGGCATCATTTAAGATGTCCTTCGTCCGTACCACCCAGGTGTAAGTACCTGAAGGCAATGGGCGTCCGGCATACATACCGTCCCAGGCCACCGAGATATCGTGTGATTCCCATACCAGTTCGCCCCAACGGTCGTAAACCAGTAATTCGAAATCATAAATGTCAATTCCTTCCATGAAAATACGCCAGTCCTGATTGAACTCATCATCGTCCGGAGTAAAGGTATTCGGAGCGTAAATCAACACCTCCGGGAATACTACCACCTGTTGCCAGGCAGTATCAATACAACCCAGTTCGGAAGTAGTGATCAACATAACGTCATAGATTCCTGTAACTCCATCAGGATATTGTACCGTCACATTTGTCAATTCCGATGTAGAAGGATAACCTCCGTCAAAGTACCACTGATAGGTATATCCGTTGATCGAGTAGTTCTGGAAATGAACTGTCGTATTAAACATCTGCACCGGATTCGGCGTATAGCGGAAATCTGCTTTTGGTTTCGGCTTCACTTCCAGCGCATCTGCAAATGTCAGTGAGTCTACGCATCCGAGGTAAGAAGTCACAATCATTTGAATGTCGTACATTCCTGCCCACAGACTGTCTGTCACAATGGTATCCTGGTTCAGGAATTCCTGTTCTCCGGCTACCAACCAGTACACATACTGGCTCATTGCGGGGTCCGTGCTATTCACAATGTGGAACTGCGCCGGCTCACACTGGATAGGATCGAGCACTGTATATGCCGGAACCGGAAGCGGTGCCACATAGATATTTGTTTGCAATACCAACGGTGTCGACTCACAACCGTCCGTGATCGTTACCGTATAATTTTGTGTGACCGGAGGATTCGCACTAATGGTATGCGGCCCTGCTCCGGTATATGTTTCCCCGCTTGACCATGTGTAGGTATACGGTGACCCGATTCCTCCACCAGCCGAAGCAATAATATTGGTCGGATACCCCGGACAAATCGTATCCCATGGAGAGATCATTCCGGAAAGTGGTGGATTGAGGGTAATATCAATTGATTCCTGTGGTGATACACAACCATTTTCATTTTCGGCATATACCGAATACGTTGTAGCTACTGCAGGATTTACCGATTGATTGGCATTTGTGTTTCCTGTGTGATCCCAATGGAAAAGATAGCTGGTACCTCCCGTAGCCGAAGCCGAAAGATTGGCTGTTCCGTTCTCACAGATCGTCGTATCGTTACTGACACTAATCGTCACAGGTGCTGGATCAATAACATCCACGTTGACGCACTTCATACAGCCGGTTACCGTACGTGCACAAACGTCATAGTTTCCTGCAGCAAATACCACGTCAAAGGAATCTGCCACCCATGTAGCACCTCCATCAAAGCTGTATTCAATGGCATCCAGACTGGTAATGTGAATTTCCCCGTCTGCAAAACCTTCACATGTCGGGGCAATTGCATCAGCTGTAATGCTCAGGTCAGAAACCGTCACCACAACTGTATCGCGTTCTACTCCACATGTTGCATTTGTTTCGGAAAGGATGAACAGGTATGTTCCAAGTTGGTTTGCTGATACCGTCGGATCCTCGGTTGTGAGGTTTGGTGAAAAGTTCACAACAGGCGCCGGTGAGACACCACTCGTGTTTACTCCCCACTGAATTGTATTTCCCGGATCGGATTGTGTTCCGTCCAATAAAATAGGATCACCTAAACAAACGTTTTGATCGACACCGGCATTCGGAGCCGCAGGGTTTTCCACGATGATTGTAAATTCAACCGTATCCACCGGAGCTCCCTGGTCCCAAACCTCTACCTGATAAAGTGTTGTTACAGGTGGATTCACGATAACCCCTACACTACCGGTCGGGTCCGACACGTTAGTTGTCACCAGCCAGTTGAACGTTGGGTTCACCCATCCCGGACTTAGAACAATATCAACAACCGCAGGAGTCCCCAAACAAATTGTCTGATCCGGTGTTCCGGCACTACAGCCAATGGTTGCACCAGTTGGTGGGAAAGTGAGGTTTACGTTTCCTGATAAGAAACTATAATTGGAAAACATCAGAATGTATGCCTGTCCGGCTGTTACCGGAATGGATGGCACAAAGTTCCCGGCAACTCCACCCGGAGGCGGTCCACCTGTAGACATTCCGGTAAATCCCTGCGCAGAAGCATTCCAGCAACATGCCGCAGGAGCCACAAGGTTATTAGCGATATCCGTACATCCTGTGCTCGGATTATAAGGCCACAATTCCCAATCAAAAAAACCAGATCCTCCGGCAGCTCCGATCTGAAACTCGAGCAACCCGGTTGAAGTGACATTTAAAACAAACCAGTTCGGATTCAACTCACCTGAAAAAAGACATCCTGACCATGAGCCTCCCGCTGGGTTACTACTGGGATTCGAAAAACTTCCTGCAGGCGGAACTGTTGGGTTCGGACTAGGTCCTTGTGTCAGAGGAAAGGGTACGGGAAGGTTGTTACAAATATTCTGTGCCTGATCGCAGGCATTCGATGCAACGCCCTGACCGAAAACACCCACGGCAAGCAAAAGGAATAAGCCTGTTAATACATTTCGCATGATCATTTTGATTATTGACAGTTGGTGAATGGATAGGGATTCATGGCATCTACGCCGTAAACACCTATTTGAATACAACTAACAGTTGAAGAATAGGACCCGAACCATGTTCTGAATTCCTCTTCCGATAAATCAGTAATATTCGCAGTGATAACTAATGCTCTTTGTGTATTCAGATCAAGACGAACCATTTCAATATCAGGATGACTCTGATACATTTCATAAGTCAAAGCATCTAACTCGGCCTGCGTAGAAATGGAAAACAGACACTGCGCAAATAAACGCGTATCATTTGGTTGATTTTGCTGTTGCGCGAAGGTTAAAGAAACCGAACTCGCAATCAGAATACTAAGCAGTAATTTCATTCGTAGTCTTTTTTCCCCTTTATGACGCACATCCCTTCATTCGGGTTGCGTTCATTTTAAAAGAATTTACGGGCAAAATTAGAGGAATGCTTCCAAATTCAAACGTTTTGTTTATTATTTAATAAAAACACATTGCCCCGTAGCATTTTAACACTACCAAAAAAAACGCCCCGATGAATCGGGGCGTTTTTAGCAATTTAATATGCGTTGATTACCTCAGAATATTTACATGTCCTGTATAGGTATATTTATCATCATTCAGAACATCCTTCGTCC
>JBNKYR010000188.1:0-7873 GCA_050300995.1 Crocinitomicaceae bacterium
TGCCTATACTCATCGCCGGTTTTACTTACATCACCTTCCACTTTTTCATCAAGGCATTTATTACGGAGCGACTAAAGATCCTTTACCGCTCTATTCGAAAAGGGAAATTCAACGTGGAAGAAAGTGCTGATTTCCGAATGAACGAAGATGTCATTCATCAGGCTGAGATCGAAACAAAGAAATGGACAGAAGCGCGAATTGATGAGATCTCAAAACTGAAAGAACAGGAAGAGTTCCGTCGGGAATTTCTCGGTAACCTTGCCCACGAATTGAAAACGCCGGTATTCTCCATCCAGGGTTATATCCTTACCCTTCTGGAGGGTGGACTGGAAGACGAGAAAGTGAACCGTAAATTCCTTGAACGCGCTTCGAAAGCCACAGAACGGATGACCACCATTCTTGAAGACCTCGACCAGCTTACCAAGATCGAAATGAACCGACTTGAGCTGGACATGACGACCTTCGACATTAAAATGCTGGTAACGGAAGTATTTGAAGAACTTGAAATGACTGCCCGTGCGAAGAAGATCTCGCTGAAATTTGCACGCGAATACGATCCGATCTTTGTCTATGCTGACAAAAACAAGATCGGTCAGGTATTGATGAACCTGATCAATAACTCCATCACCTATGGAAATAAAGGAGGTGAGACGCTGATCCGGTTCTACATCATGGATAACATTGTAACGATTGAGGTTTCGGACAACGGACCCGGAATTTCTGAAGAAGACATTCCTCGTTTGTTTGAGCGCTTCTACCGCGTAGAGAAAAGCAGGAACCGCAACGAAGGAGGATCAGGACTCGGACTGGCAATCGCCAAGCACTTCATCGAAGCACACGGTCAAACGATCAATGTCCGAAGTACGGTTGGTGTGGGAAGTACCTTTACATTCAGCCTTGACCGGGCGAAAAATTCGCGAAAAGCGAAATAATTACTCCTTCACAAAACGAAGAACTACCGACTCCTTTTCGTCAGAAATCCGAATGAAGTACATTCCGTTCCGTAATTTCAGTTCAAGCGGAAACGTATTTTCGCCATTTACAAGACTTATTGCTTCCGAGTGAACTACACTTCCCTTGATATCTACCACATCCATTTTGGCAGCAGACGCTCCGACGCGGTTCAAAAAAACCGTACATGCCCCGTTATTCGGGTTCGGCCAAACCTCCGTTGCGGAATACGCCGTTTCCAGTTCATTCAATGACAGCGGAACAGCCGTTTTCCAGATTCCTCTTCCGAAAGTGGCCGCATATAACTGCCCTTCATCATAATCGATTTCCAATTCGCTGATAATGACATTCGGTAAGCCATTGCTGTAAGCTGTCCAATCCGAAGAAGCATCGTTGCGGGAATATACTCCCAGATCGGTTCCCAAAAACAAAGCGTGTTGCGGTGATGTTTCATCAAGCGCAATACAATTCACCGGGATGTTCGGTAATGAACCCGAAATATTGACCCAGTTCTGGCCACCGTCAGTCGTTTTGAAGACCTTGGCACCATTCGCAAAACCGCTGCAAACAACCCAGGCCAGATTCGGGTCATCGTCGTCCACTGCCAGATATGTAAAGTACAAGGTATCCGGTAATCCGGCGGTTATATTGGTCCACGAACTACCTCCGTCGTGCGTCACATACACTTCCGAAGGTTGATTATATGCGTAATAGATCCGCTTGGCTGCATAAAGCGTGGTCGGATTGTTCTTCGATTGCACCAATGCACTGAGTGGCGCAGGAAAACCAGCCCCCGGCATGTTGCCAAAATTTGAAATGGCTTGCCAGGAATTACCATTATCCACTGATTTCCAAACGTTCCCAAATCCTGCGTACAATGAAAGATCCGATTCGGAATAAAAATAAGGCGTAGTCCACTCGCCGTCTTCCTGACTGGTGATACTGTTGGCAATCCCGTAATCGAAGTTATTCCCACCGTCCGTCGTACGGGCTATACCGCCATACTGCCAGGATCCCCAGAACATATCCGGATCGTTTGGATTAAAGACCGCCTCCATTCCATCACCTCCGATCACATTGCTCCAGCTGGTACCATTAAAATAAAACGTCGAATTGTCCTGTGCTCCAGCTATAATCGCCCCTGGCAAAGGCGAATTAACGCTCAAACGGTAAAACGATGTGATCTGCATTCCGTCGGTGAGGTCTTCCCATGTGGTAGGCCATTCATAACCGGGTAGGTTCACTACGTCATCCCAGGAGCCAATAATGATCGAATCGGTTCGATAAATCCCTCCGTCGTTGCACACATAAAAGCGATCGTCCGCCGGATTGTATTTAAATTGGTGTTGATCCGCATGGATACTCGATCCGTAATACCCCACCCAGTAAGACGACCCGTTCCAGGTGACTCCACCATCTGAGGAACCCCAGGCATTCACCCCGCCGACATGAACCACATTCGGATCGGTCGGATCAACCAGCAATGCCAGATCGTAGGAACCCTGCCCCCCTACTTCTCCGACTCCGTCACTCCAGGCCAGAATATTGTTTGTATTGCCCCAATAAGATTGTTGATTCCAATTGGTTCCACTGTCAGTTGAACGATACATCCCGTAAAAACCTCCCTGATCATCCACCACCAGCGCGTATACGTAATTTGGTGCTGAAGGAGCCAAAGCCACCTCAATTCTTCTACCGGCCATTGTCGGAATCCCGGTATTCAACATGGTCCAGGTATCTCCGAAATCCACGGACTTAAATACGCCCGACGTGCCATCGTTCAATAAGGTTACGTAGGCACTACCGGCATAAAGAACGGCTGGGTTGGACGGATCGATCTCCAGATCACATAAGATGTAATCGCTTAAGGTATTGCTCCACGTTGTTCCGCCATCCGTCGATTTCCAGGCACCTTCAAATCCAACAGCCACGAGATTATTCGAATTATTCGGGTCAACGATCACGCGTCGAAGCAAAGAGTAATCCAGATCCGTTTGCAAGACTGTCAACCCCGTAGCTGACCAGTTCAATCCTCCATCGGTCGTTTTGTAAACACCAAGTCCGTAATGCGTTTGGCGTTTTTTATCCGTCAATGGCATGGTGAAGGCGTTGTACTCAAAATCGCCTACACAGGCATACAACACATCCGGATTCGAAGGATCAACTTCAATATCGCTGATTCTCAGGATAGGCAATCCATCTCCGACAGGTGTCCATGAAGCACCACTATCTGTGGTCTTCCAGATTCCACCCTGAGAAGCTCCAATCCAAAAAGTATTTGGATCCGTCGGATGAAACTCTACACAATTGATCCTGGAAACCCCATGCGACGAATACGGATTGGGCGAAGGTGGCTTGAAATCGGGACCTGCCGGAATCCAGGTCGCCTTTGCTACCGCATTTGAAGATTGTCCCTTCGCATATTTAACAGCCTCCTTCAGAAAAATATCCGGATCGGCCAGTTCACCGTTTCCACTCGCCCGCTGCGCATAAAAATGCTCCCAGCGTTTATACCATTTCCAACCCTTTTGTTGTTCGAGATCTTTCTGTTCCGACCATTCACGAAACGATCGTTCGATGGTTCCGAAATCAACTTTTTCCTGTGCAGCTGCCTTCTCAAGGTACTCTTGTGACATGGCATGCGTGCTTATAAAAACAGCAAGTAGGTAAATGCAATGCTTCATGGCTGCTCGTCTAAATTTAGTATTTGTTGTACAAGGGATCTGATCACTTGCGGAGCTCCGGAGGAATAGCGAATTGATTTCACGAGTGATCCTTTCTCATAAAACTCAATCGTGGTTACCTGTGTGTCATTTGCAACCTGGTATTCATTTTCGTATTCCTGCAGTTTCAAGCTGTCTACAGCATCCCAGAATTCCTTGTTTTGCGGTTTTGACATCCTGAACCAATCTTCGGTTTCGGATTTCATCGTCTGCTTTTTGCGAATCAGCACCTCTCCTTTTCCATTGATGTAAAAATCAGACTGTCGGCTATTGATCAGGGAAGCACTTTGTTGCAGGTGAATCGCCCTGCCGGACTTCACCAGTTCAGAACTTTTCGGGGCTTCCTGTGTACTGGCACAGGAGGAAAGGGTCAGAATCACTCCCAATATAAATACATAGGAAGATGTGCTCAACATTGAAAAAAGTCGGCTGGTGCAAGTCATAAGTAACGGTAAGTTAAAACAAAAAAGCAGGGCTAAAGTCAATTTTCATTAGAAAATCTGCATACAATGGGAATCTAAAGTTCAACTCATACTACCCCTTCAACAGGCTTTTCATCTTCTTATAAATCAAGTTCGTTGCAAACCTGGGATTGAGCCGGTAAAGAACATCCATTGTTTTCGAATCCGAGCCCACTTTTATTCTGAATTTATCCTTCATCATTCCGCTGAGAATAAGTTGTGCCGCAACATCAGGTCCCAACATCTTGTAAGATGACTTATCTCCGGTATCATCCATCTGAACTCCGGAATTTGAGGCAATGTTTGTACTCATTCCACCTGGGAACACAACTGTCACCCGAACATTGGTATCCAACAACTCAGCATATAGTCCTTCCGTAAACAGCTTCAACGCGGCCTTTGAAGCCCCATAAATACTCTGTCCTGGTACAGGAAGGAATCCTCCCATACTGGAAATATTCACGATGTGTGCTTCAGGACGATCAAGCAAATACGGAAGAAAGGCTTTGGTCATGTTGACGGCTCCGTAGAAATTAATGTTCATTACACGTTCAATCGATTCGAAATCAAGATCGTTTACTCTTACGAAAGGTTGTATGACCCCGGCATTATTGATCAGCCCATCCACTACCCCATATGCTTCAATTATTTTCTGAGGGAGCTTATTAACCATTGACCGATCCGTTATATCAGTTGCAATCGTGAGTAATTTATCTTCTTTGACACCAGCAATTTTTGCCGTTTCCTCAAGAGACTCCATTCTGACATCCACCGCAACAACCTTTGCACCGCTCTTCAGCAATTGCAACGTCAAAGACCTGCCCAGACCATTTCCTGCACCGGTAACCACTATTACTTTTTCTTTTACTTTCATGTTTGACAAGATACTCCTTATCAGGCTTTAGAAGAATGATCTTCGTCATATCATAACAATCTTTCATCCGGACAGTCACATAGAAGTGTCGACTAACCTGTGGAGGAAAGTTCATTTGCTGCCAGGTCCCCGGACTCCCTTCCGGCGAGTTTTGATTTGATCAAAAGTATACCTACATTTCCGCAAAAACCCCTTGTTTCAAAGGGATTGGCACAAAAAATCAGCTGTTTGGGACGAAAGAAAATTGGCATAAAGAGACTTACAGCTTTTCTAATAGTGATTGGTCTGAAAATCGTGAATGTATACGGACAAGATCCTATCACTTATCACTACTCCACAATTGAAGGCCTCACAAGTAATCAAATTTATGACTCATACCAGGACCGAAATGGAAAACTCTGGCTTGCTACCAACTCAGGAATATCTGTTTACGATGGCCAAACGTTTCGATCTGTTGAGAGCAAGTTTAATATAGTCGAAGCGGTCTACCGCTTCTACCCCAAAAAAAACGGGGAAGTGTGGTTCATTACATCCAGAAACCGGCTTTACTATATCAGACCGAACGAGGAAGCTATCCATGCATATGCCTTCAACGATCTCCTGGAAAAAAGCAGTAACTCCGGAACCTCGAATGATCTATTCATTAATGAAAAAGGCGTAAAAGTCGGTTTTTGGGATAGAACGGGATATATAGAAATTACTCCGAAAGGCAAATTACTGCATAGTCCCCGTATGACCGAAGGAGCTCTGCCATTTTATGTTGTCACTGATCAGCATCAGTTCTCTTACCTCACGAACCAAAAACCAAAGAACAATCCTTCATTGTTTGTCGTTCGTTTATGGAAAAATGAGCGGTTCTACCATTTCTGTTCGAACAAGAATGCCATTTCGATTATCAGTAATACCGTTTTGAGCCGTGTTTATAAAGGTCGTGATCAAATTGCTGAAATCTCCAATGAAAAAAGGCCTCTTGCCAACGGTTTCATCGACTCGTCCCATATCTGGGTTTCGTATGCCTATGGAGGTGTGGTGATCTACGATCTCTATGGAACTCCCGTTGATTCCTTTCTCCCCAAAGTTTCGCCTACCTCCCTTAAAATTGACTCGCAGGGTTCCTACTGGATCACAAGCCTGAATCAGGGACTCTTCTATATCCGGAATAGAGATATCCGATACTACAACGATTTCAGCGAGCCAAATATAAGCCGGATATATGCGCAGAACGATCAAGTCTATATGACCTCGTCGAATGGAGACATCTATCAATTCCTGGCGGGAACATTTTCCAAACAACGTACTTCCAAATTACGATGGCCTTCATTCATGTTCCCGAAGCTATCAGATGATCTATGGTTGATTGACGGGCAACTTACCAGGTATCACAATTGGATTGTCACCTATTTTTCGGAAGCTTATCATAATGACTCTATTGGTGTCCTCGGCACCCACAATGAAATAATGATCTTTGACAAGTCTTCCCTCCACATGTATCCCTTCGATACCCATGGCAGACTCAAGGATATACAGGTGTTCAAAGGAAACATTCTCACGGCGAGGGGACATGGCCTTTACCTCATTGATTTGGCACAAAAACAGGAAAATCCGATCTATGAATGTGATTATGAAATCACCTGTTGCAGAGTCTTTGGCGACTACATCTTTATCGGTACCAAAGGAGATGGAATCCTTGTTTTCAAGGATCACTCTGTTATCGATCAGATCCAGTTTAATTCGGAGACAGCAAGAAACATCATTAATGATATAGAGATCATTCAGTTGAATGAAATCTGGGTAGGAACCAATCAGGGTGTTGCCCGTTTAAGCTGGTCTCCTTCCAAAAGCAAAATTGAAAATTTCACCAACATTGATGGTCTGCCCAAATATACGGTGAACGATATTCAGATTCTCAACCAGGAGGTATGGATGGCCACTGCTTATGGGGTGATTCGTTTCAACAGAGCCATTCAAAAAAAATCAGCCGGAGATCAACCTGTTTTTTTTCGAAAGTTGTTTGAGAAAGTCAATGGGACCAAGGGGCTCGACCTTATGGATTTAAGTTATGATCAAAATGAAATAGAACTTTATTTTGATGCAGTGTCCTTCATCCCGGACGTCCCGATAACCTACAGATACAAAATAAACGGTGATACAAACTGGTCGTACACTCAGTCAAAGAACATAAGCCTGAAGTCCATCGCTCCTGGGAATTACACGATTACCGTCCAAACAGGAATAGATGGTGAATGGAACAGTGATACGGTCAGTTATCAGATCAATATCGCCGAACCTTTTTACAAAACCTATTGGTTCCTTTCATTGGTCGCTCTTTTTGTTCTGCTCGCGTTTTACGCCTTTTTCAAACTGAATATTCTGAAATACAACCGGCACATTACCCGGGAGATCTTAAGGCAATTACTCAGGCGGCTGTCGCTTAACAAAACCAGTTTCATCATCGTGGACGGTGGAAACAGATTGCGGATCAAATCAAGCGATATTCTTTTTGCCCGATCAGCTCGTAACTACCTGGAGATCTATTGCGTGGGAAATCAAAAGCATCTGGTTCGGATGAAAATATCCGATTTTCAGGATCTGGTTCCTGACAAACTGGAATATTTAAGGATCCACCGATCTTACATTATCCGCATTGACAAGATCACCTCGTTTAACGCGAAGGACCGAACTGTTACCATAGGACAGGAAACGATCAAAATTGGCAAGTTGCGTGAAAGCGAAACTCAGCGTCTGGCGGAGATATTCCAACCCTGAGGACGCACGATCGTTTTAGAAAAAAAAAGCTCTTTCATTTCTTTCTGGAGTGGTTTGAACAATTGGCATTCGTTCGGATAGCTATTGGGATACTCTCC
>JBNKYR010000189.1:0-7717 GCA_050300995.1 Crocinitomicaceae bacterium
ACTCTGAAGGATACTTCCCTGCACTTCATCCAGGCTTGCCCCCGAAGGGTATTCAACGCCGATTCCCAATTTCCCCAGTGCATTTCCAGCCGACTGCGCCGTCAGCATGTACCACACCGGAACACCGGAGGCACGCAAGGCATTCTGTATACCATCACTGCCCGGATGACCCGGGTCGTGCCAGATTACCAGTGCATAATCAGAGAATTTTCCTTTCCAGTCGCTCAACAGCACCGATTCCACTTCCGTATTCTGATCTTTCTGAATCACCTGGCTCACAGCTGAAACATCCGGATGTGGTGCATTCGCAAGGATCAACACTTTGCTCCTCGAATCGATGACCTCCACATAAAAACGCTTCTCATTGTTCTCGTAAGTGGACTCATTGCTTTCGCGTTTCAAACGCACCGAATAGCTGATGAATCCTACTTTTTTCGCATCAAGTGTGAATGACAGGTGAACAAAATCCAGGGAACCGTCTGTATAGTTAACCTGCTGCTCTGCCACTTTTGTTCCTTCACTCCACACGGAAACCGTGCTGGTCCCCTTCCCCATTTTGTGGGCTTCAATATCCACTTCCAACGGAAATTCATTGTTCAGGAAAGCCACTTCGTTGACAGCGATGTTGCGGATCAAATGATCGCGCTTACGAACGGTGTCACCAACTCCTACCGCAAATACAGGTGTTAAGCTGATCTTTTCCGCCGAATACACCGGATTCTTTCCTTCGTTGAAGTTTCCGTCGCTGATGAAACAAATCCCGCCGATATTACGATTGTAGTATTGATTGTAGATGAAGTCGAATCCTTTGTCCAGATCCGATTTGCGATCGGCAAACGTAACACTGGAATCCGACACATCTTCTCCCACCACATAATTGCGGAAATCAAACCGTTCACCGTACTTCTCTTTCAGTGCCTGTTCCAGCGCATCGATCCGTTGTTCGACCTTTACACTGTCTGCGTAATTCAACATCGACATTGAATTATCGGTCAGGAAAATGAACAGCGGTTTTTCGGTTTTGTATTCCTTGCTTTCCACAATCAGCCCCAGGAGCAGAATCCCCAGCAAAAAGAGTGAAAAGGCGCGCAGCGCTGTCAGTAACCCTTTTTTCGCCTTCGAAATATCGTCAAGTACTTTCTGACGTCGATAATACAACACCGAAAGTACAAGTGAAACAGCGGCCCATGGAAGGAGCCACCACAAGGATATATCCGAAAATATCTGCATGCCCGACGAAATTAATAAACTCGGCGAAACCGTAGTGTTAAATTGTCATATCGTGCACGCTAAAAGAAATACTATTTGCAATTTTCGCAACTCGAAAATGATGACATGGGAAATACCGTAATGGGAAACACATAGACGATCTTATCTTGGCTTAAAAAATACAATCAAATGAAAGCACTCTCAACCATTGCATTCTTTGTTCTTACAATTTTTTCCGGGTTCTCCCAGGAACACAACCGCGCATTTATCGTAAACGGCAGCCTCAGTGGTGGCGCCTACTCGATCAACGGAAAAGTACCGGTCGGCATGCTTGGCGTCGGCGCTGAGATCCAAAGCCAGTGGTTCAAGGACATTCATCCCAATGCTGGCCCAGGCTTGCAGGTAACCTGGCTCGGGGTTGAAGCCCTGAAATACGACGGCGAACTGGGATACAGAGGACTCGCCATTTCCCCGCTTCAGATCGGGCCGGCCTATCAATGGCATTTCGAAAACGAAAACAGCCTGAGCCTCTCCTTCAACGTTGGCTACACGCTTTACGCCGATGCATGGGGGTATGGTCCGGATGAATTCGATGCGTACAACAACCTGAGCCTTTCCCCGCAATTGCAACTGAAACTGCGCAGAACAATTGTTGGGATCAGCTACCTTTTCTCTACCGGAAATGCAGATCGTTCGGCCGATCAGATCGAGACGCATACTGCCCGGTTGCACATCGGCATCCGAAACTGATTTTCGGAAGGTTTTCTGTCATGTAAACCGGCTAGGTATTTTCTTGAAAAAGATTTACCTTTGGGAATCATGAACCGGCTGGGTGCTATTGCTCTTATGATCTTGATCCTCATGGGTACCATGGGTAATCACCTGTCATTCTCCATTCAGAAAAACCGTATCAGTTCCGAAATCAAACGTGCCATCAAGAACGGTGTTCCTGATGAAGAACTTCACATCCTGCACTTTCAAAATGGAAAGGAACCTGTTTGGGTGAAGCCGGGAAAAGAATTCCGCTACGGTGATCATTTGTACGATGTAGTGCGAAAAGAGACTGAAGATGGCTCAACAGTTTATCACTGTATCGACGACGTGCAGGAGAAAACACTTTTTGCCGGTCTTGGAAAGCTCATCAACCGTAGTCTGGGTGATCCCTTCAGTGCATTCGGTTTTTCACTGAACAGCGCGCTGAACGTTTACATCCCACATGCAGAAGTTTTTGTTGTTCATTCGGAGAAACCTGCAGTAGCTCTTCGCCCTCCGCATTTCATCTATCATTTCTCTTTGATCACCAACACCTCCGAAACGGAAGTTCCCCCTCCCGATTTTACATAACATACCGGCAAATCTTTCTAACTGCCAGCTACAAGCGGTGCAGCACACGGTGTGTTGTACCTGAATTGGTTATGTAAAATTGTATTATGAAAACACTACTCAAAACAACACTTTTCATGAGTGCGCTGCTCATTCTTTCAGCGTGTAATAAATATGTAGACGGACCGGCATTCAGCCTTCTTTCCAAAAAATCACGTCTCTGCAACGATTGGAAACTCGAATCGGCGTACTACAACGATGTCGACTTTACTGCGGATTTCCTTGCTATCATGGGATCAGATTATCGGGTTCACATCGAAAAAGATGAGACTTACCGCATTGACGGAAACAACGCCGATCAGGGAACATGGGAATTCGGTGGAGACAAAGATGATGTATACCTCCAGTCGAGCATGGGATATCCGGAGCAATCATTCCGTATTCTTCGTTTGAAGAGTAAGGAGCTTTGGATGAAACAAACGCAGACGAACGGAGACGTTCTGGAAATCCACTTGCAGGAAGACTAAAGCACTGGCCCGTTCATTCGTGAACGGGCTCTTTGGAACATCATGAAAGGATATCTACTTTTTTTGATAACCTGGATTCCCCTGTTGTCAATTGGTCAAACCTGTATCCGTGGAACTGTTCGGCTCGCTCCAAACAATCTGCCTGCGGATTACGCCGTGGTTTACCTCCCGGAAAACGACCTGCTGACATACACGGATGCCCAGGGACATTTCGAATTGTGCAATCTCACAAAGGGAACTGTTACTCTTCAGGTGAAGCTGTTTGGTTACAAACCGGCTATTCAGCACCTGAGTCTGCGCGATTCGCTGATATCTCTTGACATCTTATTGTCGCCAACAAGTACCGACTTCCCGGAAGTTCTGGTGTATGCCGACCGCGTGGAACGACCGGAAGAAACACCCAACAGCGTATCCACCATCTCCACAGAGCAGATGCGTGACGAGGGAGCGATGACCTTATCGGATGGAATTGCCAAACTGCCCGGAGTACAACAACTATCTACCGGTCCGGGTATTTCGAAGCCGGTCATTCGCGGGTTGTTCGGCAACCGGATTCAGACGATCATGATGGGACTGCGGTTTGATAATCAGCAATGGCAGGACGAGCACGGGCTTGGACTCTCGGATGTTGGTGTTGATCGTGTGGAAATCATCAAAGGTCCGGCTTCTCTGCTCTTCGGACCTGAAGCCATGGGCGGTGTGATCAACATTCTTGAGGAAAAACCCGCGGCAGTCGGATCGGTCGCCTGGAATGTGTCTACCCTTTATTTCAGCAACACCAGCGGACTCGGCACGGACGTCGGAGCCAAAGGAGCACGAGCCAAATGGCACTGGCGCGTCCGTGCTGGAGTCGACTCACATGCCGATTACACAGACGGCAATAACGATCGTGTACTGAACTCACGTTACGGTGGTTACTACTTCAAAGGATCCGCCGGTTTTCGCGCAGGACGCTGGCATTCTGCCAATCACTACATGTTTTCCCTCAACAATTTCGGGTTCATCATGGAAGGCGGAAGTTCTGCTATGGTAGCCGATGCGCGTCAAAGTCGCACGTATCAAATGCCGCACCACAGCGTATTCCTCCATGTGTTCAGTTCCCAGAACAGCTTCCGCTTAAGGAGCTCCCTGCTGAAATGGAATTTTGGCGTCCAGTTTAACGACCGGCAGGAACAGGAAGGCGGCAACAAGATCAGTCTGGATATGCTCCTGAACAGTTATACCAGCACTCTGCTATGGGTGAAACAATTGTCAGATAAGACCGAATGGAGTCTGGGAACGCAGGAAATGTTCCAGACCAATACCAATCTAGGTTCACGGATCATTGTTCCCGATGCACAACTCTTTGAAGCTTCGGTGTACTCGTACATCAAACATACCCGACGCTTCATCCTTACCGAAGCAGGGTTGCGTTATGGCGTAAAGCAGATCAACACCCTGGAGTCAGGTACGCTCAATACCGGCGGCGACAATCCCGGGCTGGACATTCTTCCTTTCAACCGTTGGTTCCAGGCGCTGAACGGCGCTGCGGGAATCAGTTTGTATGACGTTAAATTCTGGCGGGCGAAACTCAACATCTCGAGTGGCTACCGCCCCGGAAATCTTGCCGAACTCTCCTCCAATGGCGTTCATGAGGGCAGTATCCGGTACGAGATCGGAAATACGAACCTGAAGACCGAGCAAAACCTTTGCATTGACCTGACTGTGGGCTTTGAAACAAAATTCTTCAGCATTTCCGCATCTGGATACCTGAATCGTTTCTTCAACTACATTTACCTGCAGCCCACTGCCGACGAGTACATCGGATACCAGATCTTTCGCTATGTGCAGAAAAATGCATTGCTGAAAGGCAGTGAAATAGAACTGAACATTCATCCAGAGCGACTTCGTTGGGTGACACTTCGTTCCGTCTACTCAGCCGTCATTGGTGCAACCGACGGTGGCGACTACCTTCCATTTATCCCAGCGCAGGAACTCAATACGGAACTCAAATTCCACCTGCAGAAACAAGGAAAACCTGTTCGCGGCTTCATCAAAGTAGCCGGCGATTACTTCTTTGCACAGAACCGTCCCGGTCAATTTGAAACAGCCACAGCCGATTACGCCCTGCTGAATGCAGGTATCGGGGCGACCCTGAGCAAAGAAAAACGAATGATCCATTTGAGCATTGCATGCAATAACCTCCTGAACCGCATGTATTACGCCCACTTATCCCGGTACAAGTACTTTGGTATTTACAACATCGGGCGAAACATCGCTGTTCAGGCCACATTTAATTTTTAACTCAACAATCATGAAAGCAATTAACTATTTCACACTCATCGCACTTGTTGCCCTGGTATTTGTCTCCTGCAAAAAGGAGGAAGACGCCCATATTCCACCGGCCGTTTCCTTTAAAACCGGCGCCGGGTACACTTCCGGTGACGCTACGGTTGGACTGCAGGATACGCTTCTTGTAGGAATTACTGCAACAAAAACCGAGGACGATCTGAAGAGCTACAATGTTTCTTACGCGTATGATGGTGCCACAACCACCACAACGTTCTACAATTACCTGATGAATGAAAGCGAGTACACCTCCTATTCGCACGATGTGGAGATCGTGACGCGCAATCAGGCCGGCACTGAGAAATGGGTCTTTTCCATTGTAGACCGCGACGGAAACATTACACAGAATACAATCACACTTACTGTTCAGTAGAGCTTAACCTTTCTTGGTGGCGCACCTTTTGGTGCATAAAAATCCCCCTGCCCGGTTTCGGACAGGGGGATTTGCTGCTCAACTAAACTGTAAACTAACCTATGAAACTACTAACTCACTATGGCGTCCGGGATTTTTGCAGCTTACCTCCACAGATCGTGGGCAAAAGTAACAGCCACCTGAAAGGGCCGTTAGTACAAATTGCAGTTTCAATGACACATTTTACACGGTAGGGCCACCCCCCTTTTCGCCAGGCTTTCCGGGGAGATCGCAGCAGGCAGCCAGGTCGGAGAACTTGCGTCTGTTTTTGATCGATCCCGCCGAATGTTGTTGACGAAGTGTTCCGAAAAAGGAAGATCGCGGAATAAGACATCAGATCCTTGAATTTTGATCTCCGAATTTGTACTTTCATTCGCTCAAGTCAATTGATATGAAGGTACTCATCGTTCACGCCCACCCGGAAACACAATCATTTTGCAGCAGCCTGTGCCGCACAGCCGAAGATCATTTCAAACAACAAGGTCACGAAGTCCGTGTAAGTGATCTCTGTGCCATGGGATTCAATCCTGTGGGCGATCAACGTGATTTCACCGGCCGCAGCAACCCTGATTTCTTCAAGTACCAGATGGAGCAAGTGAACGCCGTTCAGAACAATTTGTTCGCCGAAGATATTGCGGCAGAAATGGAAAAATTCGAGTGGTGCGACCTCCTGATCTTCAACTTCCCCCTCTGGTGGTTCGGATTGCCGGCCATTCTCAAAGGATGGGTAGATCGTACATTCGCCATGGGCTTCGCCTACGGGAACGGAAAAGGCGTGTACGAAAACGGTGCATTTCCCGAAAAGACGGCTTTTCTGACCTTCACAACCGGAGGGCCTGAAATGGCCTACAACGGAGGAAAAAACGGTGATCTGGACACCATTCTCTTCCCTGTTCACCACGGCATGCTCTACTTCACCGGAATGACCGTTCTTCCCCCGTTCATCAGTTTCAGTCCGGCCCGAAAGTCAAAGGAAGAACTGGAAGCTGAGCTCGAACGCTACCGTGATCATCTTTCGAACCTGGATCAACTCACTCCGATCTATACCAACCGATCTTAAAATCCTGCAGGATTAGTCCTTGTCATTCGCCCGCATTTCCTGCCATTTTTTGTTTCCGCGACGAAGGATCTCCTGATATTCATCATAAATTTCGCCGAACTTCTCTTCGTCAAATCCATCTTCCTCCCCCATTAATTTTAGTCTTAATTGCAGTGCCCTTAACTGATTCCTTGTTTCCCCATAATTGATCCAAAGCTCTTTATGATTATAAAAGCCATCCCAAGCAGCCAGCACAGTACTTAAGCCTCCCAGTAACAACGTTGTTACCTTGATACAAAAGTGCCATCGCTCAGGAACATCATTTTGAATTGCAATAAAAAAGGTAATGAAGGCCGAAGAAGTTGCGATTGCGATGTAAATGTTAAATGATTTCTTCTTA
This sequence comes from Crocinitomicaceae bacterium, assembly GCA_050300995.1. Classification (GTDB taxonomy): domain Bacteria; phylum Bacteroidota; class Bacteroidia; order Flavobacteriales_D; family Crocinitomicaceae; genus UBA4466. The sequence goes on from JBNKYR010000189.1 coordinate 7,239, forward strand.
TTCTCACGACTCCAATGGGAAGTTTTATCAGCCATCGCTTTAACTTCATCCATCAGAACCAAATATTTGTTCGGTACTTCTTTCATCATATGTCTTTGAAATTGGTCAAATCTAACAAAACCAAAAGTGCTTATCAATAAGCATAAATACCTGTTTTTGCATGGTAACATACACAATCCCCAAACGAAAAAAGTTCTGGAACAATGCGAACAAACTAGACCTTCAACTAACAATAAATCTCTATTTTGTAACATGCAAATTTCTTTCGCCCCCTTGCTTGCCTTTCTAATTCTAATGGTCACTCCAGGAGAAATCAAGGCTCAAACACACTTTGACAGCCTGGTAAAACGCGCCGGTCTCGTATTCGAAGTTCCTGAAAACTATATTCCGGTTGCTCCAATTGAAAACAGACAGATGAACTGGGAAGCCGCTTACAAGCACCCCACGAAGAAATTCGAAGTGCGTTATGCCGTACGACC
>JBNKYR010000190.1:0-7701 GCA_050300995.1 Crocinitomicaceae bacterium
GGAGGTACAATCAACGCTGTAGGTACTGCTTCACAGCCGATCATCTTCACTTCAGTTCTTGACAATATTCAGCCAGGACAGTTGACAGGAACAAACCTTGATGAAAACGATAAAGGTTTGTGGGGTGGTGTACTCGTACTCGGATACGCTCCTATTTCCGCAGCTGACGGAGACGTTCTTTCTCAAATCGAAGGTATTCCTGCAGGTGATGCATTCGGAGCATTCGGAGGAAGCAACGCGGCTGATAACTCAGGAACAATGAAGTACGTATCTATCCGTCACGGTGGAGCAGTAATCGGTTCTGGTAACGAAATCAACGGTTTGACACTCGGTGGTGTTGGGTCAGGTACTACCATTTCTGATATCGAAATTGTTGCAAACGTTGACGATGGAATCGAATTCTTCGGTGGAACTGTAAACGTAACAAACGTTATTATCGGATTCCAGGGAGATGACGGTTTGGATATCGACATGAACTACGCAGGTACTATTTCAAACTTCCTCGTAATTACCGATGCTAACTCTGACAAAGGTCTTGAGATTGATGGTCCTGAAGGAACAACAAACACAACAGGGTTGTTTACACTGACAAACGGTTCGGTTTACGATTACGGTACAAACGCAGCTCGTATCTGTGACTTCAAATCAGATGCACAGGGAACAGTTGATAACGTTTCTCTCGGACAAGCGAAAATCCGTGCTTCTTACCAGAATGCATGTGTTGATCCGAAAGAAGATGCATTTACTCACCTGACTGATGTAACTCCAACATTGGTATTCACAAATTCTGCAGTAGGTTCAGTATTGGTTTACACTACATCTAACGATGGTGCTACTCCAACTCCGAATGCTTGTTCAGTTTTCCCAGCTGATCAAACTGCTGCTGAAGCAGAGATTACAAATGGATCTCCTGTAGGTGGAAGTACATCCGGATTCACTAGCTGGACATGGATGGGAGTTAACGGAAAAATCTAAGTTCATACTTAACGTTTTCTTAACGAAATGATACCAAATGTCTGCCGGCCTCCGGCAGACATTTGCTTTATATTTGCGCCTGAAAAAAACAAAAAATACCAAAGCAGCATGAAGTTATTAAGCCTTGTTTTTGTACTGTTCACATTCGGATTTGCTTACTCCCAGGGAACAGTTCGAGGTGTCATTAAAGACGAAAGTAACAATCAACCGATTCCTTTCGCAAAAGTGAAAGTTGAAGGAGTGAATGCGGGTGCAAACTCCGATTTTGACGGAGAGTTTGTCTTTAAGATTGCTGCAGGAGAATATAAACTGATCTTCTCCATGTCCACGGAAGGTTATCTGGATACAAACCAAATGGTAACTGTACGGAACGGAGAAGAAGTGGTGCTGGACATTAAACTGACCAAGGACCGAAAAGTGGTGGAGATCGGTGAAATGATCGTGAAGGGATACAAAACCGAAGCAGCGGCCACCACAGCTGCAGACGATGCCCGACGTCGTGATGAGCAGGGAGCTACCGACGGGGTAACCGATGAACAAATGAAAGAAAAGGGAGTTTTCAACGTGGCAGATGCCTTGCAGACCTCTCCGGGACTTTCAGTGGAAGACGGAAAGAGTGTTTACGTACGTGGACTCGGTGACCGTTATACCAAAACTATTTTGAACGGAATGGAAATCCCGGGACTTGACCCGGATCGAAACTCCGTACAGTTGGACATCTTCCCGGCAACCGTGGTTGATAACATTACAGTATACAAAACATTCCTCCCCAAGTTTACCGGGGATTTCACGGGTGGACTTGTGGACATTACAACAAAGGATTTCCCGTCTGAGCGTTCGATCTATGCAAAGCTCAGCCTGGGATATAATTCGGCAGCGACATTCAATAAAGACTATCTTTCCTACAAAGGAGGAGCCCTCGATTGGCTCGGTATTGATGATGGTACCCGTGCCCTGCCGATCAATTCCGTGACCAAGATCCCGAATGTGGTACTCGGAGATTCTAAACTCGAAGATATGACCCGCCAGTTCGGCGAGGTAATGGCTGCAGAGCAGTCGGCTAACTTTATGGACCAGAACTACACGTATGCTTATGGTAATCGTGTAACAAAAAAGGTACAGGGTAAGCGCGGATGGACTTACGGGTATAACATCGTATTGAATTACCGCAACCAGCACCGTTATTTTACGGATGTAGAATTCAACGAGTATCGAAAGCCAATTACAGACCCAGGACAGACGGAATTGGAGCAATGGAGAACTTCCAAGGGAAGCATGGGCCAGCACAATGTGATCTGGACGGCGTTGGTAGGACAATCCGTAAAATTTGGTCGTTCGAAGATCAGCCTTGCCGTATTCCATACACAGAACGGACAGTCATCAGCAGCGCAATTGCGTGAGGAAAACTTCGAGCAGAACCCTTCCATACTTGTAAAGCAGAGTTTGCAGTACACGCAGCGATCTGTATCCAACATCAACCTGAGTGGAAAGCATTACCTGGATACATTGAACAAATGGAAACTGGAGTGGAAACTCAGCCCGACCTATTCATTGATCCGTGACCCGGACATTCGCTCAACTGCACTTCAGGAACTGGAGGAGCCAGGTCCAAACGGCGAAGTACAATACAATTATGCTCCGGCAGTTGGTTCTGAGATTCGTCGTATTTGGCGTTATCTGAACGAATACAACCTGAGTGGTCGTTTCGATCTGTCGTATACGTTCAATGTATGGGACAGAAAGAGCGAACTTTCTTTCGGAGGATTGGATACCTACAAGCATCGTAGTTTTGAAGTACTGGATTACCTCTTTAATGTGGAGAATCCTGCTTCGTATAGCGGAGATCCGAACTATTATTTTGAGCCGGACCATATCTGGACGCCAGAGACAGATACCGGAACCTACGTGATCGGAAACAAGGAGCCCGCGAACACTTTTGAATCCTCGCAGAATGTAGTTGGAGGTTATGTAATGAACGAGATGCCGTTCACAGAGCGTTTTTCTGCAACATACGGAGCGCGTGTGGAGAAAGTAACCAACTGGTATACCGGTCAGAATAACTCCGGAACAATCGTGTACGATAACGAAGTGGTATTGGATGCCATCAATGTACTTCCTTCCCTCAATATGGTGTACAAAATCGAAAAGAAAGCCGACAGTACGCATTATGAACGATTCACAAACCTTCGTGGAGCTTACTCAATGACGGTTGCCCGTCCTTCGTTCAAGGAGAAGTCAATTGCGCAGATCTACGACCCGATCCAGGGACGAACGTTCAACGGGAACATCGATCTGGTTCAAACAAGAGTACACAACGTGGATGTACGCTGGGAATACTTCTTCGGGAGAACAGAATTGATCTCTGCGAGTGCTTTCTATAAGCGTTTCCTTGATCCGATCGAGATTGTTTCCTTCAACACTGCACCCAACAACATTCAACCGTTGAACACTGGTACAGCTGATCTTTACGGAGCTGAAGTCGAATTGCGTAAAGCCATCGGATTCAGCAAGCCGGAGAAGAGTCATCTGAGTTTTGTAGTAGGTGCCAACTTCACGTATGTGATCTCACGGATCAATATGAATGAGGTGAAGATCGAGACAGGTAATCAGGTATTCACAGAAAAAGAAATTCGCCAGCAGAATGCGGTTGAGGGCGAAACAATCGGGAACTACCGTCCGATGTACGGACAGTCTCCGTGGATCGTGAACGCGTTCCTTACTTTCAAGAACGATTCCATCGGTTTCACATTCAATGTAAGCTACAACGTTCAGGGGAAAAAACTGGCCGTTATCGGTATCGGAAGTATTCCGGATGTGTACGAGCAACCGTTCCACGGACTTCGTTGCAAGATCTCACAAAGCTTCGGGGCAGACAAACAATGGCAGGCTAGTCTTACCGGAAGCAACCTGTTGATGAGTGCTCGTCGTAAGTTTTATGAGTCGTACAATGCGGACCCTCAGATTTATTCCTACATGAATGAAGGAATGACCATCAACGCAGCGGTTTCATTGACACTTGGAGCCAAGAAGAACAAAGAAGAAAAGAAGAAAAAAGAAAAGACAAAATAATTTGTCGGAAGGACAAAAAAGAAAGGGACGCTTAAACGTCCCTTTTTTTATACTCCACAATATTTATAACCGACTCCTTTGATTGTCTGAATGCAATCGTCGCCGAGTTTTTCTCTCAATTTCCGGATGTGAACATCAATGGTTCGGTTTCCGACAACTACGCCATTGCCCCATACCTTGTCCAGGATCACATCCCGTTCAAAAACTTTCTGGGGCTTTGAAGCGAGTAATGATAACAATTCAAATTCCTTCTTCGGGAATTGAATTTCTTCTCCGTTGCGGATCACCAGATAGCGTTCCCGGTCAATGATCAAATCGTCTGTACTTTTGCTTGGTTCCTGAGCAGCTTCACTGCCACCTCGACGCAGAATAGCATTGATCCGACTGATCAGTACGCGCGGCTTAATAGGCTTGGAGACATAATCATCTGCTCCGGCATCAAAACCGGCAATCTGGCTGTAATCTTCATTACGGGCAGTGAGAAAACAGATTCGAATGTTTGAAGTCTGCGGATTGCCACGCAGTCGTTCACATACTTCGATACCATCCATTTCAGGCATCATTACATCAAGCAGGATAATATCCGGCAAGTGTTTCTCTGCCTTTCGGATCCCATCTTCACCATTTTTAGCAGTGTAAACAATAAAACCTTCCTTTCCAAGGGCGTACCCAAGGATTTCGCGGATGTCTTCTTCGTCGTCAATGATCAGAATTGATTCCATAGACCGATGTTAAGCATTTGCGGATCAAAATTCTGACGCAAGATATGGATAATATTGGAATCTTAATAGATTGTTAATTCAGGAATATCAAAACCCTACTAAACCGATTTACTAATAGATTTCCCATATTACCGGGGGCTCTCGGGGCATTATGTCTGCATAAGATTCGACCGGAAAGGGTAAAATCTTCGAAACTCTTACTTTTCTAAATTTTGCCCCTTTCAAAAAAAAATCTAAAATCTGCAGGCGGTTTAAATTCATATATTAACTTTGGCGATGTAGTAGTAGGTTAGGTTGATTAGTGTAATGGGAGCTCGGACGCCAGTCTGTTGCTCCCATTCTTTTTTTGGGTCAATTGAAAAACAGGTAGTTGCTTTCCTTTTCCAAAGATATGCGGAGATAAAAAAAGCCCTGTAACTTCAGTTACAAGGCCGTCTATTGTAGAAATAACAATCAGATGATGTTTCTGTTGGCGATGTGCTCCGAAACGTTGATAATGTGGTCACCTACCTTTTCCAGAGACGAGAACATATCGCTATAAATAAGTGCGTTGCTCGTGTTTTCTTCCGATCCGATGTCCTGGAGATGTCCTTCACGCAGCTCATTCCTGAGTTGGTTGATCTCGCGCTCTTTGTCGATGGCCGCATCAAGTGAGATCGTTGTGGTGGCATTCAGGTTCACATTCATGATCTCAAAAGCTTCTTCGACAAGCTTCAGCATTTTGTTCAGTCCGTTGCGTTGTTCAGGGGTAAAATATACTTTCCGCTCATCCTTGCGCTGCAACGATCTACCCATCTGGTAGAAGATATCCCCGATCCGTTCAAGGTCAGTGGTAATGTTCATCATACCCCGCATCTTTCCGGAAGCTTCTTCACTCATTTCCAGTCGGGCCGTTTTACCCAGGTAATCGGCAATTTCCAACTCGACACGGTCGGTGATCTCCTCATACTTCTCAATCTTACCGATCATCTTGTTCTTCACTTTCTTCTCGGAAGTATTGATATAGTTTCGGATGAAACCGTTCATCTTGGCAGTGATCTTACCGAACTTGGCAATTTCCTTTTTCGCTTCCAGCACGCACAATTCAGCGGTGGAACCAAGAGGTCCGTCAATGAAATCGAGTTTGAATACTTCATCCGCCTCTCCTTTCGAACGTACGGAGCGTTCCGCCAGTCGCACCAATTGTGGTACGAACCAGATCAACAAGAAGACGTTCGCAATGTTAAACAGGGTATGGAAGAGTGCAATTCCTGAATTGGCCATGTTCGAATCCAGAGCATCAAATTTGGATCCGGCCACCATAAAGGAGATCATGTCTACAAACCATGGGAAGACCAGGATCATCCAGGCCACACCGATGAGGTTGAACATGGTATGGATAAAGGCGGTTCGTTTGGCGTGTACATTTCCGATCAACGATGCAATCTGTGCAGTTACCGTGGTTCCGATGTTCTCTCCGAGGATCATGGCACAAGCCACTTCAAACGGAATGGAACCTGCCGCTACCATGGTAAGGGTCAGAGCCATTGCTGCGGATGAAGATTGAATGACAATCGTAATAATGGTTCCCAGGAGAATGAACATGAGTCGCCCGTACCATACATCCTTGTATTCAACGAAGAAGTGTACGATGTCCGAATTATGATCAAGGGTTGGTACCGAATCCTTCAATACCTGCAGTCCGATGAAAAGGATGCAGAAACCGAAAATAGCACTGGCCCATGGCTTGGCTTTCCCCTTTGAGATGAAGAGAAGCGGAGTTGCCAGGGCAATGATCATGAAGGCATAACTGGAAATATCGATCTTAAACCCAAGCAATAAAACCAGCCAGGCGGTAATGGTGGTTCCTACGTTGGCTCCCATGATCACCCCAACCGATTGGCGAAGGCTCATAAGTCCGGCATTCACAAAACTTACCGTCATTACGGATGTTACGGAGGATGACTGTACAATGGACGTGATTCCGAAGCCGGTCAGTACCCCTGTGAGTCGATTGGAAGTCAGCGATCCAAGCATGGCGCGTAAGCGGTTTCCAGCCGCCTGTTGCAACCCTTCACTCATGATCTTCATTCCATAGATGAAGAAGCCGAGCGCACCGATAAGGATCAGCAATTTAGCAATCCCCCAACCTCTTTTCGTCTCGCAATCGACCTCTTTCGACCAGACCATTTTATCCGAGTCTGCTTTGGACTCTTCCACCGAACCTTCTGTAGTAAAACCTACCTTGAAGTAATAATGCTCGTTTCCGGTCAGATCGGCTAACGCATAATGATTGGAATCAATGCTGAACGCTTCGGTATACATCCAGTCACCACCGGTCATACCTTCTTTGAGGCGCTTTTTACCGATTTTCGTATTGTAGGAAACGATCAGTTTGGCATTCTTCTGCTTCAGGATCTCGTAGGCTTCACAATCCATGCTCCAGTAGAGCGTGGCACTTTCCTCGCCTTCCTGTACGTTGACATTGTAGAAAGCATCTGAATTAAGCTCAATCGAAGTGCTGTCGGGAGATGCTGCTGCAAAAAAGGAGAATATTGCCAGTAAGTGAACCAGCAAAATGGTACCGAACGTTCGCGCCATGAAAAATGTCAATTAATACGGCACGAAAGTATTCTAATCCCGTGACATAGCGACAAGATTTGTGTTAAGGATATATTACCAATAACCTGAGAGCGTCGGTTTCGCTTGCCCTGCAAGGGATTCAGCGCAAATTAAGGACGTGAGGAAACGTTTGCCTGAGTGGCCTGAGGAAAGGTATTTCCACCGTCTTCGTTCACCTCAATTTTGTCTTTTGGGAACTTTGTATGGATGAAACGGGCAATCTCCTGCATTTCTGCGTCTGTAGAGAAACTTGTCATGATTGTGATCTCACGAACCATTTCGTTTTTATATAAACCCCATTCCATTGTACTTAAAGTACCAACGACTTCTCCAT
>JBNKYR010000191.1:0-7680 GCA_050300995.1 Crocinitomicaceae bacterium
ATTTGCGTTTTATCATTTACCGGCATTGAAAGAACAATCACTTTGAAAACCAAAAAACCGACACCCATGAGGTGTCGGTTCATTCCCGGAATTCGAAGATTCCGATCTTTCTGCACTTACTGAATCTGTACGCTTGCCAAAAAGGCTCCTAAAACTAAAACTTACTTTATGATTACTTTCTCTTCAAGCACTTTACCTCCCTGGTCAATTCTGATCAGATAAGTTCCGGCACCTGATTCGCGCAGATCGATCTCCCGGGAGTATTCTCCTGAGAATTTCCCCAAATTGTCCTTGAACACCACCTTACCCTGGGCATCCATGACGCGGATCTCTGTTTTTACTTTCTCCGGTTGATTCAATCGCAATGTCACAAGACCGGAAGATGGATTCGGGAAGACAGTCAAACCACTTTCCTGATCGTCCACACGGCGTTGAACGTCCATTGTAGCTCCTTCCTGAGAAGGATCGTAGTTTTCGGTTACCAACACGATTGTGAAATCCTCACCGTCGCCGGTAATCATGTGTACATCGGTTTCTCCTTCCCATTCGAAATCCTGACTCATTTCCAGGCGGATCGCCTGCTCATCGATCATTTCATCATCACCGCTAATGATCTCTTTATGAATGATCATCATTTGTTCCCCTGACTCGCCGTCTTCAAGTTGCTCCATTACTTTCTTGATCTCGATGCGAATTTCCTGGTTAAGACTATCGAGGTCTCCACTCAACTCCATCATCTCCATGTGAAGGTCTTCAAGATCTGTTCCTTCTTCCCCTGAAGTTTCCATACGAATGATCATGTGTTTCCCATCTCCACTGTTCACTTTCAGCTTCTCCATCTCTTCTTCGGTCATGTCCACTTCCTCACCGTTCACCCACTTCTGAGCCTTTATTTCACCGTTGTCGTCAATGGTACAAGTGATCTTCACATTTTCTTCTTTCCCATTCCACTCCATCGGTATGTTTTCGTCCGATTCCACGCGAATGATCATTTGCTGTCCTTCTCCTTCGTGCACTTTGAGCTTCTCCAGTTCTTCCCCGGTCATCTCCACTTCCTCGCCGTTCACCCACTTTTGAGCTTTCACTTCACCGTTATCATCAATGGTGCACATGATCTTCACGTTCTCCTCTTTGGCATTCCACTCCATCGGCACATTTCCATCCGATTCCATGTGAATGATCATGTGTTGTCCATCTTCACTGTTTACTTTCAGCTTCTCCATTTCCTCTTCGGTCATCTCGACTTCTTCGCCGTTCACCCATTTCTGGGCTGTCACCTGACCATTGTCGTCAATGGTGCATTTGATCCGTACTTCTTCTCCATCCTGCCCATCAAATTCAAAATTGTCTTCGTGTGTAAATTCCTTTACGATGATCTTTTTGCCGAGATCGCCTTCAGCACCGATAAAAATGGCCTCGTCTTCCATGGAAGGAACTTTAATGATCTGCACATTTTCGCTTTCAATGCCCTTATCTGCCAGGAATTGTTCTACCGTGTAATTGGATGTCATCGGAATGACCGTATCGTACTCTACGACCTCTCCGTTCGACTGGTGAATAACCTGGTAACGTTTCATTTTTCCTTTGTCATTTCCATTCGTGAAGGAAACCAAAGCGGCTGCAAAGGCAACTACCCCCAGCCCGATAATTGTGTTTTTTCTAACTTGTCTTTTCATGATCGTTGTTTTGCCGATTATGAAGCGAAATTAGGGCAGACCGCCCCCGGCTTGAGTTAAAGAAGTGAAAATAAAGGTTAAAGTTAGGTTAAAGTGTTTTCCGGGGCCCGCGAAGCATTCTATTTTTGAGTGAATGAAAAACCGGCTTATATATAGTCTCATCGGACTGATGTTAGTTTCTCTTATCGGACTGATCATCCTCCAGGGAGCGTGGATTTCCGATGCTTTCGAAGCTGGCGAACGCGAATACAATTCTCATGTGAACGACGCCCTCAATGCTGTAAACGAAACCATCGAGGATGACGAGGCAGCGCTGTTTGTGGACGAAAAATTTGGTGGAGTAGATTCCCTGCTGCATGAAGTAATGGTGTTCCATTCCAAAGATCCTGATTCCAAAGGTGAACGCGTAACCATCCACGAACGCACCCCTTCCTATGAAAAACATGAGTACAGTGTAACACTTTCCACGGGTGATTCATCTGAATTATCCAGAGAATTGAAGAACGTAAATCACAATGAAGTTGTCTGGAACGAAATGATCGAACTTCGTCTGGACCTGGATTCAGTCATCGAAGCTACCGTGGAAGCCGAAGAGGGTGTCCATGATGTTCACCGGATCTCTAACGTGGTACGCAGAATGACTACCGAGCGGATCTTCAACGGCAACCTCAGTGCCCGCATCTCCAAAGATGCTTTACAGGAAAAAATCACAACTGCACTAAAACGAGAAGGTATTCGGGATAGTTTCGAATTTGCCGTCTACGATCATTTCGCGCAAAATTATGCCCCGGATTTTTCTTCCAGCGGGTATTCCAACCGCAAATCCGAAGACGAATTTGTAAAGCCGCTCTTTGAGAACGACCGCATGCAAAAAGGACAGTATGCCCTGCGCTTGCAGATCGGAAGCGGAAACAATTATGTCTGGAATAAAGTGAGACCGATGGTCCTTCTTTCCGCGCTGTTTTCCATCCTGATCCTCTTGTGCTTCGGATATTCACTTTACTTCATTTTCAAGCAGAAGAAGATCAGTCAGATCAAGAATGATTTCATCAATAACATGACGCACGAATTGAAAACACCTCTTGCGTCCATTTCGCTGGCGGCCTCTTCCATCAAGCACCCGCAAATCATCAACCGTCCGGAAGAAGTGGAACGCTTCGCCAACCTCATCGCCGATGAGGAACACCGTATCAACAAGCACATCGAACACGTCCTCGAAATTGCTTCCCTCGACCGCAGTGAATTGCAACTGAAACTGGAGTCCTGCGACCTGATGAACATCCTTCGCAACAGTATCCGTAATGTTGAGCTTAGCCTGGAAGAAGCCGGAGGACAGATCCTGTTCAATCCGGAACCGGGTACTGCACCCATTGTTGCCGACGAATTGCACCTGACGAATGTCTTTACGAATATCCTCGACAACAGTATCAAATACCGGAACGGACAGCTGACCATTGAGGTTTCCCTCCGAAAACAGGGCAATGATTATCTTGTTTGCGTAAAAGACAATGGCATCGGAATGACCGCCTCAGAGCAAAAACAGGCCTTTGATAAGTTCTACCGGGCAGAAAGCGGAGACGTACACAACCGAAAAGGATTCGGACTAGGCCTCAGTTATGTCAAAAGTATCGTTAAAGCCCTCCATGGAAACGTGGAAATGCATAGCGAAAAAAACAAGGGAACGACGGTCAACGTAATACTTCCAGCTCAACAATGAATGGAAAGAAGCACATATTACTGGTAGAAGATGAAGAGAATTTCGGTTCCCTGTTGCAGAACTACCTGCGACTTTCCAACTACCAGGTCGACTGGGAAAAGGATGGAACCCGTGGGTACACCGCTTTCATCGCGGGCAATTATGACCTCTGCATTTTCGATGTAATGATGCCCAAAATGAATGGCTTCTCCCTCACTGAAAAGATTCGTTCCCGTGGAAATGATACGCCCATCATTTTTCTCACCGCGCGAAACATGAAAGAGGACATGATCCGCGGATACCGTGTCGGCGCCGACGATTACCTGAATAAACCATTCGATATTGAAGTCCTGCTGCTTAAATTGGAGGCATTGTTTAACAGGCATTCCAACGGTTCCGTGACACAGGAACAGGATACATATACCATCGGACAATTTACGTACGATGTCAAAACGCGGCAACTTCATCACGCCGGAGAAGACCGCAAACTATCACCCAAGGAAGGCGCCCTTCTTTACCTGCTTTGTCAGTACATGAATGACGTCATGCCCCGTGAAACAGCACTGCACAGCATCTGGAAGGAGGACAACTATTTTACCACACGTAGTATGGACGTGTACATCACCAAATTGCGCAAGTACCTGAAACACGATCCTGCCGTAAGAATCGAAAATGTACATTCCAGCGGATACGGGCTTTTTACATCGTAGCTTTCCTCGTTTTTTTCGTATCTTAGGTCCGCTAATCCGACTTAAACATGAAACTTGCGCTAACAACCCTATTGTTCTGCTTTTCAATATTTCTTTTCGGACAAGAGATTATCCCTGAAGCAGCAAGGAATCCTGAAATCAATGCATCAGGCGATCCTGTAACCAATATTATTGATCCGGATGGAGCACGTCAGGGCGAATGGTTTTACGATGACTACACCGGAAAAGCATTTCTGAAAGAAGTTTATCTGAACAACGGACGTCAGGCGGTTTTTCTGGCGGACGAATCGAATGGCGAAGTCAGTTGGATAGATTCTGAAACCTGGAGTTATCAGGCGATTGGCGACATTGAAAACAAGAACCCGGCAAAGGAGTTCAGCACATTGAAGTATGATCAGCAAGTCGCTATCATTTTAGATCCGGACGGAAAAATTCTTCGTATCGCTTACCTTGGAAACTGGACCAACGAAAATGTTAATGCCGTTCAGGCAGAAATAGAGTCCCATTTTGAAACTACTACTCATACTTTTGACCATGTTACAGTCATTCTTCTCTGATCTGCGCCGACTTTGCCTGCTTGGCGCTCTAGTTGGGAGCATGACCTCCTACGGTCAGAACCTTGTTCTCAATCCAAGTTTTGAAAGTGTGAACACGGGAAACCTGCAGTGTTCCTGGTACACAACGGTGGCACAATTCAACAATGCAATCAACAACTGGACATTGCCGACAGGTGGTTCAACAGACATCTTCAATACGGCACTTGCAACAACCTGCTATTGCAGCCCTTTTTCCACCAATGCTTCAAGTCCCGGACAACAGGCGCCAAGGACCGGAAACGGCTACGTCAACATTGTTACATACGGAAACGGTGGTTGCACGCCATGGCGTGAGTACATCCAGGGAGAGTTAAGTTCTCCTCTAGTGGTTGGTCAGACGTATGAAGTGGAAATGTGGGTAACACTCGCGGATAAAATGTCTGTCGGAACCAACAATATTGGGGTCAAATTCCTGACATCACCGTACTTTCAGGCAAGCAACTGTCCGTATTATACTACTCCGGACCTCAACTACACGGGGCCGATCATTACGGACAAAACAAACTGGGTGCAAATTCTGTTCTGTTACACTCCCACGCAGGCCGGTATCACCAACTTTGTAATCGGGAACTTCTACAACGACGCTGCCACTGCTACAGCACCGGCATCAGGTGTGACCAGCGGAAATACGATTCGTTACTTCGTGGAAGATGTCCGCATTGAGGCAATTACGGGAGGTACCGGTGACCCGGGAACAAACGGAACAATTTCCATGTGTCCGGGAACTTCTCCTACCGATCTCTTCAATTCTTTGGGCGGAACACCAGACATTAACGGAACATGGTCGGGACCTTCGACACTCGGAGGCGGATATCTGGGGACTTTTGATCCGGCCGTGAATGTGGCGGGAACCTACACCTATACTGTAACCGGCGGATCAACACCTTGTGCTACAGGAGGTGGCTCCGCTTCGGCTGACGTGGTAGTTTCGATCGGAACGAGTGCCAACGCCACCATTACACCGGCAGGACCTTTCTGTTCTTCGGATGCTGCGGTGAACCTATCAGCAGCAGACCCCGGGGGAACGTGGAGCGGAACGGGAATCACGGATGCCGTAAACGGGACCTTCAACCCTGCTACCGCAGGGGTCGGAACGCATACGATTACATATGCGATTGCCGGACCTTGTGGGGACACCCAAACCACCAGTATTGTGGTCAATTCCAATTTCGATGCGACCATTTCACCAGCAGGTCCTTTCTGTGCGAATGATGCCGCGACAAACCTCTCGGCGACTGACCCAGGAGGAACGTGGAGCGGCACAGGAATTACGGATGCTTTGAACGGGACTTTCAATCCGGCTACGGCAGGAGTTGGATCTTTTACGATCACCTATAGCATTCCTGGTGCTTGCGGCGATACCCAAACAAGTACAATCGTCGTTAACCCGAATCAAAACGCAACCATCACACCTGCAGGACCGTTTTGCAGCGCTGATGCCGCAGTGAACCTGTCGGCAGTTGATCCGGGGGGAACATGGAGCGGAACAGGGATCACGGATGCCGTGAACGGAACTTTTGACCCAGCGACAGCAGGAGTCGGTTCACACACCATTACATATACCACTCCGGGACCTTGTCCAGATGTGCAAACTACAACCATCGTCGTAAATACCGGTTACGATGCAACCATCACACCGGCAGGACCATTCTGTCAATCGGATGCCGCTACCACATTAACAGCGGTTGATCCGGGAGGGACATGGAGTGGGACCGGTATCACAAATGCAACAAACGGAACTTTTGACCCGGCTACAGCAGGAGTCGGTTCTCATACGATCACATACAGCATCAGTGGTGCCTGCGGAGATACACAGACCACGACCATTGTGGTAAATCAGGATTTTGATGCCACCATAACTCCAGCAGGACCATTCTGCCAATCGGATGCTGCAACGACATTGACAGCGGTTGATCCGGGAGGAACATGGAGTGGGGCCGGTATCACAAATGCCACAAACGGAACTTTTGACCCGGTAACAGCTGGAGTTGGTTCTCATACGATCACATATACTATTTCGGCGACCTGTGGAGACGTACAGACAACGACCATTGTGGTGAATCAGGATTTTGATGCCACCATAACTCCAGTGGGGCCATTCTGCGAGCAGGATGCATCCCTGCAATTGACAGCAGTAGATGCCGGAGGAACATGGAGTGGAACAGGAATTACCGATGCCGTGAACGGAACCTTTGATCCGGCTACAGCTGGAGTGGGAACGCATACCATTACGTACACGATTCCCGGACAATGCGGTGATACACAAACAACATCCATTCAGGTGCTTCAAAATGCCAACGCGTCGATCACACCAGTCGGGCCGTATTGTGAAACGGATCCTTCGGTGCAATTGAGTGCTGTTACCCCTGGTGGAACATGGAGTGGAACCGGAATAACCGATGCGGTCAACGGGATCTTCGACCCGGCAACGGCTGGTGTCGGAAGCTTCCAGATCACTTATACGGTTGGCGGACAATGTGGCGACACAAAAACAACCAGCATTGATGTCCTGCCAGTGGCAAATGCAACTATAACACCGGCGGGACCTTTCTGCGAACAGGATGCTTCCGTTCAATTGTCGGCAGTCGATCCGGGAGGAACATGGAGCGGGATCGGAATTACAGATATCGCCAATGGAATTTTCGATCCGCTGATTGCGGGACCTGGTACACATACTATCACGTATAGTATTGGAGGGCAGTGCGGAGATACACAAACAACAGATATTGTGGTGAACCCATTGGACGATCCAACCATTACTGCAGCCGGGCCTTTCTGCCTTGGTGCACCAATTGCCGACCTGAATGCCGCAACGACAATCGGAAACTGGTCCGGACCCGGAATTACAGATCCCAACACAGGAGCCTTTGACCCTACCGTAGCCGGACCTGGTCTTCACACGATCACCTTTGTTTCAAACGATGTTTGCCCGAACACAGGAACAACCAGTATTCTGGTACTTGAACCACTGATCGTCAATGCCTATCAGGATGCCGTAATCT
>JBNKYR010000192.1:0-7620 GCA_050300995.1 Crocinitomicaceae bacterium
CTTTATGCCGCTGCCTTCGATGCCAACGGAGGTGTATTCGAGCCACTTTTCGGACCGGAAGACGCGATCATTTCCGATGAATTGAACCATGCGTCCATCATTGACGGAATTCGTCTGTGCAAGGCCGTACGCTACCGCTACAAGCATTCCGACATGGAAGACCTGGAAAAACAATTGCAGGAAGCTCAGGCGCAACGTTTCCGTATCATCGTAACAGACGGTGTATTCTCTATGGACGGTGACCTCGCGAAAATGGATCAGATCTGTGACCTCGCAGACAAATACGATGCCCTGGTGATGACAGATGAGTGCCACTCTGCAGGCTTCATCGGTAAGACAGGTCGTGGAGTGCCTGAATATTACGGCGTACAGGATCGTGTGGATATCATCACAGGAACTCTTGGAAAAGCCCTTGGAGGCGCCATGGGAGGATACACTACCGGACCGAAAGAGATTATTGACATGCTGCGTCAGCGATCACGTCCGTACCTCTTCTCCAACTCATTGGCTCCGTCGATTGTCGGTGCTTCCAACAAAGTCTTTGACATTCTCAGTTCCACTACCGCTCTTCGCGACAAGCTGGAAGACAACACCAGATACTTCAAGGAAAAGATCATGGCTGCCGGTTTCGACATCAAGCCGGGTGATTCGCCAATTGTACCGATCATGCTGTACGATGCCGCACTGTCGCAGAAATTTGCCGACGGGCTGCTGCAGGAAGGAGTTTATGCCATCGGATTCTTCTACCCTGTTGTCGCGAAAGGACAGGCACGGATCCGTACGCAAATCTCCGCTGCCCATTCCAAAGAAGATCTGGACAAAGCAGTCGCTGCATTCATCAAAGTTGGAAAAGAACTTGGTGTAATCTGAAACCAATTTTGAAAAACGCATTATACCCACACAGAAAACTGCTTCATTATGCTTAAAATTCGTCAAATCGCAGGACTTCTTTCCCTGCTTCTCTTCATCAACTTTAGTTTTGCCCAGCAACCGGGCACAAAAAAATATACCTACGAAACGGTCGAAAATGACCCGATCGGTGTACGCATTTACACCCTTGACAACGGACTCAAGGTATACCTCTCCGTGAACAAGGATCAACCGCGTATCCAGACCTTTATTACGGTGAAGACAGGGAGTAAGAATGATCCGGCCGATGTGACGGGACTTGCCCACTACCTGGAACACATGGTGTTTAAAGGCACTTCGCAGTATGGAACCCAGAATTGGGAAAAGGAAAAGGTACTTCTACAGGAAATTTCCGACCTGTACGAGAAGCACAAGGCAGAACCGAATGAGGACAAGAAAAAGGAGATCTACAAACAGATCGACAGCGTTTCGAATGAAGCGGCTAAATATGCCATTGCCAACGAATACGACAAGATGATCTCCGGTCTCGGAGCGAAGGGAACCAACGCCTTTACTTCACTGGAGCGTACTTCATACATCAATGACATCCCTGCAACGGAGCTCGAAAAATGGATGAAACTCGAATCACAACGTTTTAGTGAACTCGTTTTACGTCTTTTCCACACTGAGCTGGAAGCGGTGTATGAAGAATTCAACATGGGGCAGGACAACGATTATCGCAAATCCTACGCAGCGATGAACACCTTGTTGTTTCCCACTCATCCTTACGGTACACAGACCACGATTGGCGAAGGAGCTCACCTGAAAAACCCTTCCATGGTGAAGATCCACGAGTATTTCGATCAGTATTATGTACCGAACAATATCTCGATTGCCCTGGCTGGCGACTTTGATTTTGATGCGACCATCGCGATGATCGATAAGTATTTCGGAGGAATGAAGGCCAAAGAAGTACATCCGCGCATCATGCCGAAAGAAGCACCGCAAACAAGTGTGAAAGAAGAGACCGTGTATGGCCCGATGGAAGAATGGATCACGATCGGTTATCGACTTGGCGGTTACCACACCAATGATGCGATCATGGTAGACCTTGTTTCGTCAATCCTTTCCAACGGACAAGCGGGGCTGATGGACCTTGATCTCGTTCAAAAACAAGAGGTGATTCGCGCCAACGCATACAGCTCGGTCGACCATGATTATTCGTCCATGCTTCTTTCCGGAAATCCACGTGAAGGACAGAGCCTTGAGCAGCTCCGGGACCTGCTTCTTGCCGAAGTGGAAAAGCTGAAGCGCGGCGACTTTGATGAAGAACTGATGAAAGCCATCATCAAAAACAACAAGAAAGACCAGTTATCGCAAATGGAAGCCAACTGGCTGCGTGCTTACACGCTTTCGGACGCTTTTATCATGGAAGCTGACTGGAAGGATTATGTGACGTACTACGATCGCATGGCAAAGATCACCAAAGCGGAGGTTGTAAAATGGGCGAATGAGCACCTGAAAAACAACTACTGCATTGTATACAAGCGTACCGGAGAGGATAAGGAAACCTACAAAGTAGACAAGCCACAGATCACGCCTGTAGATTTGAACCGCGATGCACAATCTGCATTCTACAAAGATTTCGAAAAGATGGAGTCGCTGCGACTCAAGCCTGAATTTGTAGACTACGATAAAGCCCTTCTGCGCAAAGACCTCATTGCCGATGTCCCGTTCTATTACATCAAAAATGAGTCGAATGAATTGTTCACCCTTTTCATTGATCTGGATGAAAACCTGCAGCGCGACAAAAAAGTGAAGATCGCTACGGAATACCTGAAATTCCTTGGTACCGATAAAACATCCGCAGCAGAATTGAAGCAAAAATTCTATAGCCTGGGCGTACAGTACTATGTGCGTTCCTCTTCCATTTATGTGCGCGGTCTGAACGAATCATTCGAAGAAGCCCTCGGGTTGCTGGAGAACCTCCTGAAGAACTGCCAACCGGACGAAGCGGCTTTGAAAAACCTTATCTCCGACATCAAAAAGAAGCGGGAGGATGAGAAGAAAGACAAGGGGTCAATCCTCTACAGCGGTCTGAGCAATTACGCCAAACACGGAAAAGTCAACCCGTTCAATGACGTTCTGAGCGACGCTGAACTGGATGCACTCACTGCTCAGGAATTGGTAGACATCCTACACGGACTTACCTCCTACAAGCATTCTGTTCTCTACTACGGAGAAACCGGTTTCGATGCTGCTTATGCGATCGTGAAGAAAGCGCACGTACTTCCCAAGACTGCTAAAACGGCAAAGAAAGTCGACTATCCTGAATTGGAAACAAATGAGAATGTGGTTTATTTTGTCGATTACGACATGGTGCAGACGCAATTGCTGATGCTTTCCAAAGCTGAGCAATGGAATGCAGAACTGTTACCTGCCCTGTCAATGTTCAATTCCTATTTCGGGTCAGGACTTTCATCCATTGTATTCCAGGAAATCCGTGAATCCAAGGCACTTGCTTATAGCGCCTATGCTTACATGTCAGCTCCGTATCGCACGGATAAATCACATTATGTTCAGGCATTCATCGGTACGCAAGTGAATAAACTCGGTCAGGCCGTAAGCGCTATGCAGGAACTCATGAATACCATGCCAACTGCCGAACTGCAATTCAATGAATCGAAGATAGCAGCATTGAAAAAGATCGAATCCGAGCGGATCCTCAAAACCGGTATTTACTGGCAGTTCCGTTCTCTGGAGCGCGCCGGACTGGATTACGATGTGCGTGAAAACATCTACAACACGATCAAAGACATGTCGATCAAGGACCTTGAAAAATTCTTCAATGACCACATTAAAGGGCGCAAGTTTGCATTCTGCGTGATCGGAAAGAAATCGGAGATGGACATGGAAGCCCTGTCAAAGCTCGGCACCGTAAAAGAACTCACCCTGGAAGAACTGTTCGGGTATTGATCCATGATTTCACCAGGTCTTCCGCACGAGATTGATGAGATCCTGGTCCTGACAAAGGCCTGCGGAAAGCACATGCGCGACAATGGAATTGACCAGTGGGATGAAAATTATCCCGATCGTGACAGTATTTCGAATGACCTCCGCACGGAAACCCTGTTTGCCTATCGGGAGAACGGTGAAATCCTTGGAGTTGTCGTTCTGAACGAAACCCAGGATGAAGAATACGGACAAATTCAGTGGTCGACAGGAGACGATGATCGCAACCTTGTAGTACATCGTCTGGCCGTACGACCTGACCATCAGGGAAAAGGAATTGCGCGAAAACTGATGGATTTTGCCGAGGAGTTTGCCCTAAAACAAGGCTATGATGCAATCCGCCTGGATACATTCAGTCAGAATCCACGCAACCAGCGTTTCTACCTGAACCGTGGCTACACCGATCTGGGGCCGGTATCTCTGAAGTATCGTGATGACTTCCCGTATTTCTGCTACGAACTTTTGCTGCATGCATAGTGCTGATCTTCATAGCCTGATCGGCGAGTTGCGCCGGCAATTTGAAACTGCGCAAAATCCGACCAAAGCAGTCAATATGGCCGCCTATCTCAAAGACCGTTTCGCTTGCTACGGAATTAAAACACCCGTTCGAAATGAAATCGAAAAGCCATGGTTTGCAAAGGTTAAAGCCGCCGGACTGGATCACTGGGATGTGGCGTATGAATTGTGGAGTCTTGACCAGCGTGAATACCAGTACGTAGCCATTGACCTGCTCAAAAAAGTGCCGGCCAAACAAATGCGTAAGGACGACTATCGGAACCTTGAAGAGCTTATCACGACGAAATCCTGGTGGGATTCTGTGGACCTCATCGCCTCGAATTACGTCTCAAAATACTTCCAGGCCTTCCCCGAACAACGCGACCCGGTGATCAAGCGCTGGAGGGCAAGCAGCAACATCTGGCTGAACAGAACCTGCCTGATCTTTCAACTGAAATACGGTCACGACACCGACTTTGAATTGCTTAAGTCGTTGGTACGAGAGTACCAGGGCAATCCGGAATTTTTTATTGAAAAAGCCATCGGATGGAGCTTGCGCCAATATTCCAAATTCAACCCCGAAGCCGTTCGTAACTTTGTCGAAGAAATCGGGCTTAAGGGAATGGCACTTCGCGAAGCATCTAAGTACCTGTAGTGCACAGTTTTATTCCGGGAACAGGTATAAATACCTGAATTTTGATTTCCGGGGAAACAATCCTCACTCCGATTCTGCTATCTCACTTATTTTCACCACTTTTGGGCGATTTTATAACAACCTAAATTTCAATCACATGAAAAATCTGATTGTTGCCGTATTTGCGGTAGTAGCGTTCGCCGGGACAGCCCTGGCACAGAACGGTGGAGGTCAGCCTATCGAGATCAAAGCCAAAATTGCTGCTCAGGCAGCCGGATGTCTGGATGACTACAACGGTCCACTGGATTACCAGGTTACTGTTGTTTCTTCTTGCTTCGCTGGTGGTTTCGTGACCGAAGTGATCATTGCACCGGTTTGTACAGGACCAAATTGTGCTGGTGTTCGTTTGGCTCCATTAGCGGTTGTCACTTTCTACTGTGACGAGAATCCGGCAAACGCGCAGGTAACCTGCTACTAATTATTCGTCCGAAAGGACCGATGGAAAAACTGCTCTCTGCCCGGGAGCAGTTTTTTTTGTGCTCTGCAGGAGCATTCATTTCTGGATGGAACAATCGAAAATTTTCAATCTGTTGTTGCCAAAATACTGCACCCTGATCCAACAAAGTTTCGGGCCGTCCTTCGTGATGAGTTGAATTCCGACATACTGACTTGTTCCCACAGGAAATTCCGGGCAATCTTTGTCCACTTTTATCTGCTGATAGTAGCTCACATTACCGTTCGTATCGATCAGGTTTATTTCCGAAGTACTCGGTTCGGCAATATAAATCCTCCCGGAATAAAACGTATCATTGACCGAAAGTATGTCACCGTTGTTTAAGGCGGTTAAGCGCCTTCTTACGTAGGTCGAATCTAGAGTCCAATACGAGGCGGGTTTATAGCAGGAATAAGAAAAGGATTCTATATACATCAAATTACCGTTGCCAGGATTCGTCGTGGACTGATACCCGACACAACTATACATGGAATCCATTTCTTCGGTCGCTCTGAAACGGCATCCGACATGCAAAGACTCCAAATACAGCGTACTCGTTAATTCTCCTGAAAAAACCGGCGACAGATCACTGTATATTTTCACATCCTTTATTCCGTCGTCATTCAGATCCAAATCCAATATCTGTGGTGAGCCAAGATTGCCCTCCACCAAACAGTTTATTCCAACCAGGTCAACCGATTCATAGTCTCCAACGATCAACGGAGAGGCTATTTCCTGCTTCTTACAGGAGATGAACAGAAGCACAGTGAAAAGGAAAGAGACGACTGTTTTCATAAGGGTATGATCACTTCAATGTATCAAAAACAAACCGGAATTGCCCAATTAATAGGTCTTCGTCACATTTTCATCCACACAAATAATGAAATCCGCGATTCCCTTATTCTCTTCTTCCAGTGAATTGATGTCCGCCTGTTCCACAGTAGTGATCGTCAGGTAATTCAGATCCTTTCGCTTTTGCTTAAGGTACCAGAGAATTCCCTCGAAAGCATCCGAATGAAACCGGCCATTGTAATGAATGAACAAGTGTTTCTTCTTGTAGTTTTCCAGAATGAAATGCGCCATTGTGGCGTCTTTGATCGCCTGTGCCTTCACCAGTTCGGGTGTTCCATGCTCTCCCATCATTTCCAGAATCTCCTTATACGTTGGCAACTCCGGATCGAATGGGATTGGCAATGGTGCAATCCAGGATTTTTCCTCTTTGCTCAGGCCTTCAAGTGCTTCAAAACCGCCCTTGTGCACCATGGCAGCATATCGACGCGGGATGTTAGTAGCAATGAAACGCAGTTCCTTTTCCTTGGCCAGATCGACCAGCGGCTTATAATCCGTTGAATGGTTCGGCCAGAGACGCGCCAGGGTGTCAAGCGCCTTCTGATCCATGTTTCCGGCGAGGTATTCATCCAGTTCATCCTGGTTGTCGGCCTCTAACATTTCCGCTCCCAGGATCATCTTTCGTTGTGCACTGAGATCATTGGTTACCTCGTACTGCAACCAATGTGAGATGGAGTTGTTATGCAATTCGCCAAAGAGAACAATATCAGCCTCTGCCAGACGATTCAGCATCGTTGTATAGTCGATCTTTGTTCCGTTCTTGTCGTAAACGTGGTAGGCCGCTTTGTCCTGTGCCTGACCGGCAAATGTCACCAAAGCCAGTGCGAACGCCAGTAGTGCTTTCATAGAAGTAGTTTATCGTTTCCACGAAGTTACGTAGAATTCAATGATTCCGGGATACGAGTAGCGGAAAGGGACACATTTTCATCGCAGAAGAGCCAGGTTCTTTATCTTCGCGGAAATCAAATTTCAATTCGATGGCCCTCATTAAAAAATGTCTGGATAAGTCACCTGTTTTTGGTGACAACTGCTGGTTCGCGGAAAACGCAACGATCGTCGGTGATGTAATCATGGGAGATGATTGCTCCGTATGGTTCAACGCTGTAATCCGGGGAGATGTCAATTCGATCCGTATGGGCAATAAAGTAAATGTGCAGGACGGCGCTGTGATCCATTGCACCTATGAAAAAACAAAAACGGTACTCGGGAACAACGTTTCGATCGGGCATAATGCCCTGGTACACGGATGTACCGTAGAAGACAATGTCCTCATTGGAATGGGCTCGAT
>JBNKYR010000193.1:0-7596 GCA_050300995.1 Crocinitomicaceae bacterium
AAAACCGAACCGTCATGATGGTCGGTGACGGATTGAACGATGCCGGAGCTCTGGATCATGCCGATGTTGGGATTGCCGTTTCCGAAAACATCTTCAGTTTTACGCCGGGATCAGATGCCATTATCCAGGCCGACAAACTCAGCCGATTGAAGGAATTCCTGCGCATTTCGGCACATGCACGAACCGTTCTCGCGGTATGTTTCGGATTCTCTGTTCTTTACAACGTGATCGGGCTTTCTTTTGCCGTAAGTGGTCAACTTACCCCCCTCGTTGCGGCACTTTTGATGCCCCTGAGCTCCATCAGCATTGTTCTCATCAGCACCCTGCTTGTACGAACAAAAAACTGATCTACAGATTATTACTTTTTTTCGCCCGTATTATTACCCAAAAGGCGTAGGTACAATTACTCGAAAAGCTGATATATCTCATGTTTTTTCGTGTCAAGTGGTCATTATTTATTGAATCCATGCTATATTTCTTTGCAGTATGGGAGTGATCTATTTAATGCTTATCGTCAGTCTGGTCATCGCGATCTTTTTTCTGATCGGATTCCTCTGGGCCACCAGGACGGGACAGTATGATGATGATTATACTCCTTCAGTACGAATTCTTTTTGACGAAGAAAACAACGCTAATTCAAACAAACATGGAAGTACAGAAGTTTAGTTACGACAACAAGATTGTCCGGAATTTCGCCTATGCCACCATTATCTGGGGCATTATCGGGATGTTAGTGGGGCTCATAGCGGCGCTCCAGTTGGCATTCCCAGAATTCTTCAATGATTACCTGGGATTCAGTTTCCTTTCCTTTGGTAGAATCCGACCACTGCACACGAACGCGGTGATCTTTGCCTTTGTGGGGAACGGGATCTTCATGGGGGTTTATTACTCGCTGCAGCGTTTGCTGAAGACGCGTATGTGGAGTGATGCCCTGAGTAAGCTCAACTTCTGGGGCTGGCAGTTCATTATTGTCTGTGCGGTGCTTACCCTTCCATTCGGAATTACAACCGGTAAGGAATACGCCGAACTCGAATGGTGGATCGACATCCTGATCGCGTTGATGTGGGTTGTTTTCGGATTGAACATGTTCATGACGATCCTCAATCGTCGTGTGAAGCACATGTACGTAGCTATCTGGTTTTACATCGCGACCTTCGTAACAGTTGCGATCCTTCACATTTTTAACTCCTTCGAATTACCTGTTTCCTTCCTGAAAAGTTACTCCTGGTATGCCGGAGTTCAGGATGCCCTTGTACAATGGTGGTACGGACACAACGCGGTGGCGTTCTTCCTTACTACACCATACCTCGGATTGATGTACTACTTCGTACCGAAGGCTGCCAATCGCCCGGTGTACTCGTACCGACTTTCCATTGTTCACTTCTGGGCGCTGATCTTTATCTACATCTGGGCAGGACCTCACCACCTCCTCTATACTTCATTGCCTGATTGGGCACAGAGTCTTGGTGTTGTGTTCTCTGTGATGCTGATCGCTCCGTCATGGGGAGGTATGCTCAACGGTTTGTTGACCCTCCGCGGTGCATGGGACCGTGTCCGTGACGATGTGATGTTGAAATTCATGGTGGTGGCGCTTACCTGCTACGGGATGTCCACTTTCGAAGGACCAATGCTTTCCCTGAAGAACGTAAACATGATCTCTCACTTTACTGACTGGACAATTGCCCACGTTCACGTTGGAGGTCTCGGATGGAACGGTATGCTGACCTTTGGTATGCTCTACTGGTTGTTCCCACGTTTGTTCAGAACACCACTTTACTCTAAGAAACTCGCGAACCAGCACTTCTGGATCGCAACCCTGGGAATCATCCTTTATGCGATCCCGATGTACATCGCCGGATTTACACAAGGTTTGATGTGGCAAGACTTCAACCCGGACGGTACACTTGCTAACCCTGAATTCCTTGATACTGTAACCAGCCTCGCTCCTTACTATACGTTGCGTGCACTCGGAGGTCTGCTCTTCATTACCGGTGCTGTGATGATGTTCTACAACCTCATCCGCACGGCGCGTGCAGGAAAACTGCTTGCGAACGAAGAAGCAGAAGCAGCGAACCTGCGTGAAGTAAGTGCGAAAGTTGTTGGAAAAGCATACTGGCACAGAGCTGTTGAGAAGCGACCAGTTCGATTCATGCTCCTCAGCATCATTGTTGTTGCCATCGGAGGTCTCGTAGAGATCATACCGACCATGATCGTTGAAAGCAATGTACCTACCATTGCAAGTGTGGAACCTTACACCCCGCTGGAGCTGGAAGGTCGGGACGTCTATATTTCGGAGGGCTGCTACAATTGTCACTCCCAGATGATACGCCCGCTCCGTTTTGAGACGGCACGATATGGAGAATACTCCAAATCAGGAGAATTCGTATACGACCATCCATTCCAGTGGGGTTCTAAACGAACCGGCCCTGACCTTGCCCGCGAGGGAGGCAAGCGGAACAACGTGTGGCATTACGAACACCTGATGCGTCCGAAAGACATCTCTCAGTACTCCATCATGCCAGCGTATCCATGGCTCGAAGAAAGCGAAATGGATCTCACGATGATGGAAGCCAAGATCAGTGCAATGCAGACACTCGGTGTTCCTTACGAGGAAGGTTATGAGAAGAAAGCACAGGCAGATGCCGAAGCACAGGCACTCACCATTACCGAAGACATTGTAGACGGTCTGATCAAAAACCTGCCGGCAGATGTAGCGAAGAACTACAACCGTCAGGCGAAGATCGACGAACTCAAGAACAAGAAGGTGATTGCGCTGATCGCTTACCTGCAGCGATTAGGAACCGACATCAAAGCTGATAAAACGGCTGCAAGTGCCACACCTGCTCCGGTGGAAGAAGAAACCACTGACGACACGGAAGAAGTACCGGCAGCTCAAGATACACTCACGAATCAAAACCAATAAGCGATGTTACGATTTATCAAACATAATCTGACAGGAATAGACGGAGTAGAGATCTTTCCATTGATTTCACTACTGATCTTTGTAATCTTCTTCGCCTTTGTAGTCACTTACGTGATCCGCATGAAGAAAAAAGAAGTGGATTTGCTCAGCGCCCTGCCCTTGGAAGACAGCGATGCTGAAATGTTGGAAGCTCGTTCCGATGCAAGCCTGATCGACGGCCGTTTCGGAAAAGGCGTACTGATGGTTTTGATCCTTCTTGCAGGAAACTACACGTTCGCACAGGACGGTGCAGGACTCTTCAAAGCAAAATGTAACGTCTGCCACATGCTTGGAAAAGACGGAACCGGACCAAACCTGAAAGGGGCCAAACAACGTTGGGAAGATGCCGGCGAAGGTGAATTCATTTACCGTTGGGTACAAAACCCGCAGGAACTGGTTGCTTCCGGTGACAGTAAATATGCTGTCCAAATTGACAAGTGGAGTGCTACGGCAATGACACCGCAGGATTTGAGCAATGAGGAAATTGATGCCGTTCTTGACTACGTAGACAACTATGTGGAACCGGTAGCAAGTGAGACGCCACCTCCGACCGATGGCGGTGAAGTACCGGTAACGTATGTTCCGAACTACGAGAAGAACCTCACCTTGTTTTACTGGTTGCTGATCGCGATCGGTGTGCAACTGGTAGCCATTCTGATGCTAACCAATTCTACCCGATCACTGGTGGAATACAAAGACAAGCGCGACAAAGCTGCCGGAGGAAACCTGAAAAGCTGGTTGATCCTTGTCGGAATCATGGGTGCGATGGCTGTTTCCAATCAGACGCTGGCCCTGAATTTTGTGGAGGCCGGTGAAAATCCTGAGGCACCATGGTTGCTCGTAGAAGATTCGGATATCCACCTGTTGGTAGCCGTGAACCTTGCGCTGCTCTTCCTGGTGTTCCATTTCCGACGCCTGTTCCTTGACATTGCAATGATCGTACGTCCGGAACGCATGGAACGAATCTCCAAGCGCAGAAAGCGTCGTCTGAACAAGATCCTTACGGATGTCGTTCCGATCGAAGAGGAAGAAACAATCCTGATGCACCACGAATACGATGGTATCCGGGAGCTGGACAACAACCTTCCACCATGGTGGGTGTGGGGATTCTATTTTACGATTGGTTTTGCGATCGTGTACCTTCTCCACTTCCATATCCTCAAGACAGGAGACCTGCAGTTGGCCGAATATGAAAAATCGGTAGCAACTGCTGCGGAAGAAACCGCGGCTTACCTGGACAAGATGGCCATGAACGTGGACGAGAACAACGTAACTCTCCTGACGGATGACGGAGCGTTGTCTACCGGAAAAACACTCTTTGAAGTAAACTGTGTTACCTGTCACAACCCGGACGGAAGCGGAAACCAGATCGGTCCGAACCTTACGGATAAGAACTGGATCTACGGTTACGACATTAAAGACATATTTACCACGGTGAAATACGGAAGACCGAACGGTATGCCTGAGCACAACTCGAAGCTCAACCCTGTCCAATTACAGCAGGTAGCATCCTACGTTCTTTCCCTTCCACCGGCTGAAGGGCGCGAGCCTCAAGGAGACATTATAGAAAAGTAAAAACATATCCCAACCACTATTCACTGTTGGATGACTAATGGCTTGATGGGAGCAAGGCATTAAAGAATGACAGAATATGAAGAAATCCGTGGAGATGAAGAAGCCTTCCGTGACAGCATCTCCACGGTTAACGAAGACGGAAGCAGAAACTGGATTTATCCGAAGAAACCTTCAGGAAAGTTCTATAACCGGCGTAAGATCGTCAGTTATGTACTCCTGATCATACTGTTCGGAGCACCACATTTGTACATCAACGGCGAGCAATCCCTGTTGTTCAATATCCTCGAACGCAAGTTCGTGATCTTTGGCAAGGTTTTCTGGCCGCAGGATCTCTATCTCTTTGCGATCGCCCTGATCATTGGGATCGTATTTGTGATCCTCTTCACGATCATCTACGGACGTTTGTTCTGCGGGTGGGTTTGTCCCCAGACGATCTTTATGGAGATGGTCTTCCGGCGCATCGAGTACTGGATCGAAGGCGACTGGACACACCAGAAGCAGCTCAACAAAGCTCCATGGACGGGTAAGAAGATCTTTAAGAAAGTGGCCAAGCATGCCATTTTCTGGACGATCTCCTTTCTGATCGCCAATACCTTCCTGGCCTACATCATCGGCTCGAAAGAACTGTGGAACATTCAGACAGATCCTGTTGGCGAACACCTCGGCGGCTTCATTGCCATTGTTGTATTCACCACCATCTTCTACCTGGTGTTCTCACAACTCCGTGAGCAGGTTTGTACGACTATTTGTCCTTACGGACGTTTGCAGGGAGTTCTCCTCGATCCGAATTCCATGGTAGTGGCCTACGATCACAAACGCGGGGAGGAACGTGCGAAATTCAAAAAGAACGAAGACCGCAAGACTGCGGGAAAAGGTGACTGTATCGACTGTGGCCAGTGTGTGCACGTCTGCCCTACCGGGATCGATATCCGGAACGGTACGCAGTTGGAATGCGTGAACTGTACCGCCTGTATTGATGTCTGCGATCACATGATGGACAGCGTGGGAATGGAACAAGGACTGATCCGCTTTGTTTCTGAGAACGGGATCAAGAACGGTACGCGTTTCCAGTGGACACGACGTGTAAAAGCATACACGGCACTCCTCGCAGCAATGATCCTCGTCCTCATTACGCTCCTGATCACCCGTACGGATTTCGAAACGAAGATCTTCCGTCAACGGGGAACAACTTACCAGATGGCTTCGGACGGAACGGTCAGCAACATCTTTGAAATCAACCTGACGAACAAGACCCATTACGGGTACAACATTCGCCTGGAGACCGATCATCCGGATGTGAAGATTGAACTGGTGAACAAGCACATGCACCTGGACCCGGAAGCAGTACTCAAGGATCGTTTCATTATGAAAATGCCGCTGAGTGCCGTTGATAAAGGAAAAGAAGTCGTTACCTTACATGTGTACGGAAACGGAAAAGAAATACAGGAGATCGAGGTCAAGTTCATCGGACCGAAACTCTGATAAAAACGAGAAATTATGAACTGGGGAAAAGGAATTGTTATTGCGATGTCGCTGTTCATCATCTTCATCGTGATCATGGTGATCGGGTTCTTCTCACATCATGTAGATCTGGAAAGCGATGATTACTACCAGCGTGAAATTGCTTACGAACAGGAGATCACCTGGCAGAACAACGCCAATCAACTGGCGAACCGGCCAACGATCAATATCTCGGAAACGCATGTGATCGTGCAACTGGATACGGCAGAGAAATTCGACGAAGTGCAATTGCTCCTGAAACGCCCGAATGACCGGAAGGCGGACCAGGCATTTGTGATCCGCGATACGCGTACCTTCACCATTCCTGTAGGGGAATTGCAGAACGGAAAATATGAAGTAGAACTGAGTTATACGGTGAACGGCAAACGCTGTCTCCAGAAAGAAGACATCTATCTGAAATGAATACGCTACTCATCAACGGACTTCTTCTGGGGCTTGCGGCCAACTTTCACTGCATCGGCATGTGCGGCCCGATCGCCATGGCAGTACCCGTGAACCGGAAGAGCAATCTGCACATTTTCTCAGGTGTACTGATGTACAACCTCGGGCGGATCACCACCTACTTCATCCTGGGGATGATCGTCGGATCGCTCGGACTCACCATCAACACGATCGGTGTGCTGCAGTGGCTCAGTATTTTTGCCGGTGTCGTGCTCATCATCTACGCATGGCGAAAATACTTCAGCAAGCTTCTGCCTTCGGGCTTTGAATTGCCATTTATTCAACGCTTTGTCAGCAAGAGCATGGGAAAACTGCTCAAATCGACGAGTCCTTTCCGCCTGGTATCACTCGGTATGATCAACGGAATCCTTCCGTGCGGAATGGTCTTCGCGGGATTGCTCAACGCGGCCCTGACCGGTGAAGTTGTTATGAGCGGGCTCAGTATGCTTGCCTTCGGGATCGGCACCTTGCCGGCGATGATGGCCGTGGCCTTCGCGGCTAACCGCATTTCAGGCACGGTACGTACGCGCATTAACCGTGTGGTGCCCTACCTGCTTACTGTTGTGGGACTCCTGATCATCCTCCGCGGAATGAACCTTGACATTCCTTACCTCAGCCCTAAAATTCAGGTGGTACAGGACGATACCAGCGATCCGAATGCCGGGAACCTGGAGATGAGTTGCTGTCATCATGGGGGAGATTGTGAGTAGCACTTCGACAAGTTCAGTGCGCATAGTTGGGAGTTAGGGGTTAGGTGTGGATGGGAGTTAGACAGTAGACTTTTGGGGTGAGCGTTTCCTTCCTTGAGAAGAAAAACAAAAGCCCCGGGGCTTTGGACTTCAAACTTCGGTACTTCGACAAGCTCAGCAGCCTCAGTCCTATGTTTACTTTGTATAGTTCCCCAGGGCTTTCCGACGGGAGTGGGTTTAATCACCGTCCTGACCTTTCACAGTTGCCGGATCTGTGCCGGAACCGTTTCGCTTTCCGGGCAGGTTGATCACATTCCGTGCGGAGTTATAGAGCTCCACGAAGGTTGGAACCTGTGCCTGCATGGCTGAAGCGATCACCGACACTCCACGTAGCAAGAAGAACTACAT
>JBNKYR010000194.1:0-7560 GCA_050300995.1 Crocinitomicaceae bacterium
CCGGAATCAATAAAGATGTAGTTCAGATCCCTGGCGAGCTGTTTGGCCAGGGTGCTTTTTCCGCAGGAGGAATAGCCGTCAATGGCGATGGTGATTTTTCGCATGGGGTAAAGGTACACAATGATCCAAAAAAAAGAGCGCCCTTCCGGACGCTCTTAATGCTATATTGATTTCTACTTATTAGAAGTGGAAAGTCATACGCAATGATCCAGCAGGACCGAATACTCCAGTTACGTTGTCAGTATCAACGCTGAAAGTAGAAGACTTGTTACCTTCAGTTGTGATAGTAGCAACCTGGTCAACAGTTCCACCGAAAGCAGTACCTACACCTTCGTGAGTTGTAGAGCTAGCTCCCTGAGAAACGAATACAAGTCCCCATCCGAATTCACCACCAACGGCGATACGTGGAAGAACGAAGTACTCAGCTCCGATGAAACCACGAAGTCCAAGACCGAAAGCCATTCCAGACTTGTACTCAGTGATACGTCCCTGGTAAGGAGTACCTGTACCGTCAACACCGTTGATCAGGGAAGTACCCATAGAACCACCAGTGAAGTCATCAGCAGCAGTAACGTTTACAGGAACAGCAGCAGAAGATGGAGTCAACCCGTTACCGTAAGTGTAAGTTTCCTTCATAGAAGAAATGTTGAATCCGAGTTCTGCACCGTAGTAACCCTGAAGACGTCCGAAACCGCGACGCTTTTCAAGACCTACACCGATACCGATGTTTGTAGAACCATACTTCGCAGTGTTTTCTACCATTGGGTCAAGTGAAGGCCAAGCTGGGTTTGCTGTGTTTGTACGGTCAGCAACCATATTGCTTTCTTTCATTGAACCAAATCCAAGACGGATTGATGCACGATAAGCCATGTCATCGGCAGCGAAATACTTTCCTGTGATAGTTTGGTTTGTAGTAAGGTAGTTCCAGGTTGGAGCGTTGTTAGCGTTTTGACCGCCGCCAATCAGGTTACCAAAATAGTTCAAAAATGGAGTTGCATCCACACCGATTGCCCAATCTTCAGCAGCTGGAAGGTATGCTTCACCATTTTTAGATTCCATTTTTTGCGCAAATGCAGTAGATCCAAGAACTACAGCAACGGCTAAAATCGACTTTTTCATAAAAAAATTAATTTTTGGTTTAGTCAAATGTACTCATCTTTTCGGAAAAGGTTTCAAAAAAGAAATTCACAAAACACAGTTTATAAGAAATCTGAATAAGCAATTGCTGCAAAACCCTAGCATTTGCCTAGGGTGTAGCTATTTTCGCCACTGAGAGAGGTCTGTGGATAAAGTGAGCATGTTGCCGTAACCGGCTGCTGAGTAGGCCATGAATCCGTAATCGAGGCGGAATTTTTTGAAATGAAGTCCCATTCCGAAGGAAAATCCGGCGATCCCGGGACGCTGCTCCAGGGCAAGCTCTTTTCTCTTGTGGTAGTCGAAACCAATTCGGACATCAAGGTTTTTACCGAGGAGGATTTCCAGTTGATAGGAGAAGTGTCGCCCTAGTTTTTCAAAGAAGCCGGCTCTTTTTACAGGAATGGTATCCCCGGTTAGCGGATCAACCGTTGGAACCAGGCTCGGATCATTATAGGTAAGGTCCCATTTCTGTAGGTTGTGTGCAAGCAAAGTCAGGCGAAAAGGCGCGTGTTTTACTTTATATGAAGTGGCAATTTGTACTTCGGTAGGAAGTGGCGCCCGGTTTCCTTTTGTATAGCTCTTGAATTGATAACCGATGTTTTTAGCGAGCAAAGTCACAAGGAAGTCTTTCTCTTCAATACGGTAAGTGGCTGCAAAGTCTATAGAAGCACCAAACGCACTGTAGTTTTCCAACTGCGAATACAGGAAGTTCAGATTGCCCCCCAAACGAATACGCTTATTGATCTCTTTTCCGATACCGGCTCCGGCAATCATTTCAAACGGACTGAAGGTTCCTTCGGACACCCCATTTACTGCGGTGCGCTCAAAGGTGCCGTAGCTGACATATTTAATGTATCCGGCCATGGTAGATTCGATACGTTTGATATCAAAACCGTAGCCGAGCATTCCATGGTTGATCCCTCCCGGCAACAATGACGTACTGAAACTGATGTTCTTATTCATTGTACTGTTCAAAAGGGAAGGATTGGCGATCCCGAGATTTACATCGTTGTCGTAAACAGATATGAAATTTCCACCCAGTCCGGCTGAACGGGCATTGTACGTCAGTTGAAGATAAGGGAAGGTTTGATAACCACCGGTTTGCCCAAAGCTCAGGCCGACAAAAAACAGGAAAATGCCAAGAAGAATTGTTTTCATTTGAGTGATTAACGCAAAGTAAACGGAAAAATTTTACTCTCAGATTCTTTTTCCGAGTTCGATAACTTCCAGATCGTGAATACGTCCTTCCGATAATGAAAATCGGAGGATTGTCTTGACCTGGTGAAATCCTTTGTAGCCACATGCTCCAGGGTTCATCCATAGCATATCGTACCGGGGATCCATTTTTACAAGCAAAATGTGCGAATGTCCGCAAACGAATAAACGCGGATGCACCTCTTCGATCTTCTCGTAAGCCTTCCGCTGGTATTTTCCCGGTTTTCCACCGATGTGGGTGATCAAAACCGATACGCCGTCACATTCGAATTGCTGGAATTCCGGAAGTTCAGCCCTGATCTCGGCACCATCGATATTGCCGTAAACACCACGCAAAGGCTTGAAGGCTTTCAATTCGTCGATCACATCCAGTGAGCCTACATCCCCGGCGTGCCAGATCTCGTCTACTTCAGCAAAGTAATCGAAGATCTTCGGGTCGAGATATCCGTGCGTGTCCGAAAGTAATCCGATCCGGGTCATGCTCCAAGACGTGCTTTGATTTTTTCAAATAGCAGCATGTTCGGCACTACGAGTGAAAAACTGTACAGGATATCTTCCATCGGAATGGTGAACAGTCGCGGCTCTACTTTTTGGGCTTCGCTATACCAGACAACCTCTCCCGGGATGAAGCTTCCGGTCAGAATTCCGTTGACGAGGAAAAAGGGCAGCAGACTGAATACAAATGCAAGTCCTGTATACTTATATGCCGGGTTGAGCATCATCCAGGCAAGTACGAGTGCAGCAGTGATTTCAACGCTCAGGGTGTAATACCCGATATCGCCGATCAGCACAAGTAGAAGCGCATACGCAGGAATAGCGAATTGAAAAATGCGATTGAACAGACGCAATTCGTAATTCCGGAAAAAGTACTTGCAGACTTCATAGATGAAGGTGCAGGCAACCGGTACTACAATAAAGAAGAGGTACTCTTCTAAAGGCAGATGGAAAAGATAGATGCCGGAGATATATTCCG
The DNA here is from genome assembly GCA_050300995.1 of Crocinitomicaceae bacterium. GTDB lineage: Bacteria > Bacteroidota > Bacteroidia > Flavobacteriales_D > Crocinitomicaceae > UBA4466. Next base: position 3,326 of record JBNKYR010000194.1, read on the forward strand.
GGTTGAATCCCCAGAACCCTTTTTCCGTGAAGTAAAAATCCCAAATGAGAAATGGAATGGCTACAATGAGGCTTGCCAGGATAGCACTCTTCCAGGAGCGGTAAAAGTGTACCTTTTTTTCAAAACTCAGTACAAGCGGACATAGCAGGGTAAATCCGTCGAGCAGGAGATAAAGCCATTTCATGATTTCCAGTACTTTCCAGGTACGAAGAGCAGGCCAAAACACTCTCCTTCTTCCTTCTCAACGTGTTTGTGATGAGCCCGGTGGCCTTCTTTCATGGCATCAAACCAACGATTGTGGAAATTGTCCAGCCAGTTCAACCGGCGATGGATCAGTACTTCATGGAAAAGAAAATAGGCAATACCGTAAAGGCTGATTCCGAATCCGGCTCCGATGGAAAGTGTACTTCCGAAAATAAAACCGAGCATAATGCACTGCCAGGCCGGAATTGCGAAAATGAGGAAAAACAGATCGTTTCGCTGAAAGCGGTTGCCTGTTGGCTGGTGGTGGTCACGATGAACAGACCAAAGCAAACCATGCATCAGGTACTTGTGTGCGAGCCACGCAACGAGCTCCATGCATAAAAATGCAGCGATGAATCCTGAAATGAATACCAACATTCTTACGCGAAGTTAATCATCCTCGCGCGAAAAACCGCGAATCAAAGCAGGTTAATACGATTCAGGATGTATGATTTTGCAAAGAGCATGGCTTTTACATTGTTGGAGACCCTGATTCGCCGTGAAAGAAGGTCTGCAGCGCTCTTTCGTTTGATCCTTCGCAGGAGCTTGGTATAGTATACGTAACTCACGTAAACGCCGAAGCGCGAAGATTTAGGTAGCTGAATAATACCGGCGTAGGCTTCTTTAAATTCTTCGTCAATTTCTTCTTCAATCTTTTTCTTATCCTCAGCGGTCATGTTGCGGGTGTCGAGCCCGGGAAAATAAGTGCGCCCCAGTTCATTGTAGTCGCTGTGCAGATCACGAAGAAAATTGATCTTTTGAAATGCAGATCCAAGTTTCATCGCGGAAGGCTTCAGGCGCTGGTATTCGTTCTCATCACCATAGACAAAGATCTTCAGACACATGAGTCCAACGACTTCCGCTGATCCGAGAATGTAAAGATCGTAGCGTTCACGGTTGTAATCTTCCGGTTCGAGATCCATTTCCATGCTGTAAAAGAACTGCTCGATCAGTGTATGGTCGATGGAGTATTTATTGACGGTAGACTGAAACGCCTGAAGGATCGGATTCAGTGATATGCCACGTTCAATAGCATCAAACGTCGCTTGTTTGAATTCAGTCAGAAGGACTTTTTTGTCGTACTCGTGAAAGGTATCCACGATTTCGTCGGCAAAGCGCACCAATCCGTAAATCGCATGCACGTCGTCCCGAATCTTTTTGTCGAGGCAACGGATGCCTGCATAGAAGGAGGTGCTGTACACACGTGTTACCTGTCTTGCAGCATCATAGCAGTATTTATCGAAAATGGATTTCACAGTTCCTTCAGTAATTGTTTCGCAGCAATTTTTCCCGAAATAAGTGATGGAGGAATACCAGGTCCGGGAACGGTTAGCTGTCCACAAAAATAGAGCTTTTTCAGTTTGGACTTGAGTTTCGGTTTCAGATTGGCTGTCTGGCGGAGTGTGTTCGCAAGGCCGTAAGCATTTCCGCGATACGAATGGTAGGCCGATTTGAAGTCATTTACGCAGAACGAATTCTGGTAAACGATATGCGAGCGTAGCTCTTCCCGGCAGTGTGCTTCCATGCGGGACAGGATCAAATCCAGGTATTGTGCGCGAATTTCAGGGGTGTCTTCCAGATCCGGCGCAATCGGAATCAGGATCATCAGGTTTTCATGTCCTGCCGGAGCTACCTGATCATCTGTTTTGGAAGGAGCACAAACGTAAAAAAGTGGTTTGCTCGGCCAGCGTGGATCATCGTAAATCTCATGTCCGTGATCCTTCAGGGATTCATCAAAGAAAAGATTGTGATGGTCCAGTTGTTCAATACGTTTATTAATTCCAAGGTAAAAAATGAGTGAACTCGGTGCCATTTTTCGTTTTTCCCAGTATGTCTCTGAATAACGGCGATATGCTTTGGGAAGTAGTTTCTGTTCGATGAAGTGGTAATCGGCTCCACCAATTACTGCGTCAAATTCGTGACTGCTTTCGGCGGTGCGTAAACCTTTGATCTTATCATCGTATGCAAGGATTTCAAGCACTTCGGAACCGTAGTGAAATGTTGCACCGTGCTTTATTGCGATCTTTTCCAGGGCCTGAGCCAGGGCGTTCATCCCGCCTTCAGGATACCAGGTTCCAAGATCCAGGTCGGCATAATTCATCAGGGTGTACATTGCCGGGATCTTTCCGGGGCGCTCACCAAGAAACAATACCGGAAAATTGAGCAGGTCGCGGGCTTTGTCAGATTGAAACCGACTGGCAATGTCTTTTTCAACTGATTTAAACACATCGAGTTTCAGTGCTTCCTTCAGTAATTTTGGCTTCAATAATTCTCCGATACTGAGTCCCGGGCTTTCGATGAATGAGCCCATGGCGGTTTCGTATTTGATACGTGCGTCCTGAAGGAATTTTTCCAGTTTCTGGCCTCCGTCACTTTCGAAAGTGTCAAACAAGGCTACCAATTCTTCGTGCTTTGCCGGAATGTGTGTAGAGGTAAGGTCTTTCCAGAAAACCTGGTAGGCAGGATCGAGGCGTGTCAGTTGAAACCAGTTTTCCCGCTTTTCTCCAAGGTCTTCAAACAGGCGATCAATCACGTCCGGCATCCAATACCAGGAAGGCCCCATGTCGAAGGTAAATCCTTCAGCACTGAAATTTTGCGAACGTCCGCCGGGCATACTGTTCTTATCGAACACCGTTACACGATGTCCTGCTTTTGAAAGGTGGCAGGCAGCATAAAGACTGGAAAGGCCGGCACCGATAATTCCAATGTTTTTCACGGGGTAAAGATAGTGAGTAAACGATTCCGGTGATTACTCAATGCGCGGGTAGATGAATTTTTCGTTGTAATCGATTCCACCAGACAGGAGAAATACCATGGCCAACTCATAAACGCCACGAACCATCACCAGATTTCCACGTTCATTGTTGCAGAGAATCGCTTTGCGCTCCTTGTGCCAATAAAAGAACAAAGGAATGGGGATCAGGAAAAGTTTGCGCCGAACAGAGAGATAATTCCCCTTGTCTTTTGCTTTCAGCTGAAAGTCGTCAGTATTTCCATCAGCAAAGTGAATAGAAACATCAAGCAGTTTTCTTCCGTCGTAATTCAATTCGGTACTTACGATTTCCGAAGGGTACGGTTCAGGGGGCCTGATCTTGTTCAGGATATGGAGCTCGTGCCCGAGTAAGACACCCGGGTTATTGGCAGCAGAATCGGCATAAATGCCGTTGATCTGGTCGTTGTGAATCGGTTCATTTCGCGCAAGCCTCAGAAGTGATTGGTTGCTGATGCAACTGACGGTGAGCAGCGCCAAAAGCAAGAGGGAAGATAGATTTCTGCCGATATGCATTTTGTTTAAAAGGTGGATCGGTCGCAATATCGGAAAGATCACCTTTTTCTACAAGAAAACTTGTCGACCGTATGCGAAAATTTCAGTGGAAAACCGTTTCATTTTCGATGGCAGGTCCATTTTGAAAAAATAACTTCAGAATTGATACAGATTTGTTCACATCCTTGTTTTTAACTTCGTCTTTGATTAATAACTTTACTCTTATCTAAGACTGCTGCTATGTTCCTGTCACGATCCACCCTTTTGCCAGTGTTTTTGCTGGTCTCTAATTTTTTCTATGCGCAGATATTGAGTTCCGACAACGCTGTGGTGTTTGTTTCCGGTGGTGGGGTCTTGCATTGTAATGGTGGGATTTTGTTATCAGGAAGCAGTGACCTCACGAATCAGGGGGACATTACTACGACCAAGAACTCGACTCTTTCCGGCCCCGGAAATTTCACGATTGATGGAACGTCGACGGTACAGGGAAGCGGGAACTATCAAATTGAACAGGACTGGATCAATAATGCCACTTTTTCAGCCCAATCAAGTACGGTTTATTTGTACGGATCTACGGAGCAATTCATCACCAGTACAAATGGTACTGTAACCGAATTCAATATTCTTTCCCTCTCAGGAAGTGGAGCAGGAGTTAACCGTCGCAAGACACTCCAGGGGGTGAATTCGAGGATTTCTTCCGGAGGCCGCTTGCTATTGAATGATCGGG
>JBNKYR010000195.1:0-7526 GCA_050300995.1 Crocinitomicaceae bacterium
TGTAATCACTGCGTGTGATTCATACACCTGGATCGATGGGAATACGTATACTGCGTCGAATAACTCTGCAACATACACGTTGACGAATGCAATGGGTTGTGATTCAGTAGTGACATTGGATTTGACAATTAACTATTCGAACACAGGAACGGATGTGATCACTGCATGTGATTCTTACACCTGGATTGATGGGAATACATACACTGCGTCAAACAACTCAGCAACATTCATATTGACAAATGCAATGGGTTGTGATTCAGTAGTGACGTTGGATCTGACCATCATAAATGTTGATGTCAGCGTAACGACAGCAGATCCTACCCTTACGGCGAACGAAGCGAATGCTGTGGCTTATCGCTGGTTGGATTGTGACAACAGCTATGCGTTTATCCCGGGCGAAACAGGACAATCCTTTACAGCTGTTCAGAACGGTAATTACGCGGTGGAAGTGTCAATTGACGGTTGTACAGATACAAGTAGTTGTTATTTGATTCAATCGGTAGGTCTGGGTGATCTGTTATCCAGCGAGGTATCGATTTACCCGAATCCAACGAGTGGAAGCCTTTTCATAGAGACCAGTACCCTTCAGGGAATGGGATTGGTAACTATATATAACGCATTTGGACAGGTGATGCTCAGTGAGCAGTTCATGTCATCGTCTCACGAAATAGTTGAGTTTCCTGAAGTTCCGGGAGTATATTTTGTTGAGGTCCGTTTAAATGGAGAAGCGATCAGGCAAAGGGTTGTGAAACAATAAGTGCATGATCCACTTGTGGACTTTAACAGGTGCAGTAATACTTGTTGCAAGGTAGAAAAGGGATTGTTGCGTACCTGTGGACCGGTGGAATAATTATGTTCCGCCGGTTTTCTTTGTGGTTTCCGGGCTTGGAATTCGGATAAAATCATGGCATTGGAGAGTACAGTATAAATTTTAACACAATTTTTCCCGATCACTAAAACTGTTTAGATGGTCTTCTTTTGGAGAATCCCTTCGGAAATCAGAACTAAAACGGTTTTGCAGTGCAACGAAATCCATAGTTTCGCGTCTTGATAACGAACTAAACCTCAAGTATGAAGCGCGCAGTTTTATGTTTTGCTTTCGGTAGTGTTGCTCAGGTACTTTTCGGGCAGTGCGATACCTTGAATATTGGAAACGACACATTGATTTGTCAGGGGAACAGTGTGCAGATCACAGCGAATCCGGGGTATGATTTTTACCTCTGGAGCACCGGACAAAATACACAGTCCATTACAGCAAGTACAGCGGGTGTGTACAGTGTACAGGCGGGAATTACCAGCAGCAACCTGGTTCTTAACGGCGATTTCGAAGGAGGAACCACCGCAGCAGCCAACAATTTCACCACTGACTATATTCCCGGAACCGGTGGAAGCTGGGGACTTCTGTCCAACGAGGGAACTTATGCCATTTCCACTTCTCCATCGAATGTCCATAACAACTTTGTGTTTTGTACGGATCACACAACGGGTACCGGAAACATGCTGATCGCGAACGGTTCTTCCGTGCCGAATACCATCGTTTGGTCGCAGACCGTGAATGTCAACCCGAACCAGGATTACTTGTTTTCCTTTTGGGCAACGAATGTGGTAAACGACCCGAACGTTTCACCCTTGCAATTGTTCATCAACGGAAATCCTATCGGAACGGTGAATACGACTTCCGTTACAGCATGCAGTTGGGGAGAGATCAGCGATACATGGAATTCAGGTGCGTCCACTCAGGCAATTTTGAGTATTGTGAACAACAGTACCGTAGTTGGTGGAAATGACTTCGCAATCGATGACATCTTTTTTGCAGAGATCTGCATGGCAACCGATAGTCTTACGGTAACTGTTGATAATATTACAGTGAACGCCGGTCAGGATCTGACATTTTGCGCCAATGAACCGGAGTCCGTTACAGCTGTCAGCAGTGATTCCGGCGCATCATTTTCGTGGAGCAGTGGTGAACAACAGGCGACGATTTCTCCTGCGACTTCGGGAACGTACACGGTAACAGCAACCTCGGTGAATGGCTGTACAGTGACAGATGCCGTTGCGATCACGGTGATTCCGGTAAACTGGTACATTGACACGGTTGTGGCCGGAACTACTACTTGTGGCAATACGGACGGTTATGTGTCGGTGTCAACAGGAGGAACCTTTGATGTTCCGCCGGTGTACACATGGAGCGGTCCGGGAACCGGAAGTCCGAACAGTATTAATGCATCTGTTTGGCAGAATTTGTCGGCAGGTTGGTATTATCTGAGCATTGAATCGAACGGGTGCTTTATGTACGATTCCATTGAAGTCACCGTAGCGAATCCTCCGGTAGCGGCAGGAACAGCAACACCATCCAGTGGAACATCACCGTTGTCGGTCGTCTTTGACAATACCAGTCAGAACGCTTCGAATTATGTGTGGAATTTCGGCAATGGGAATACCGTGAATGTTTCTGATCTGTCGTCACAGAATCAGTTGTACGATACGGTGGGAACTTATACCGCTTATCTTGTGGCAAATTCAGGTGGTTGCAGTGATACCATCTATTTTACGATCACCGTACTTCCTCCGCCTGTGGAAATGCCTTTTTCGATCAATGTCCCCAATGTATTTACCCCGAACGGAGACTACCTCAATGATTTCTTCGAAATGCAAATGGTCAACGTGGAAACCTTCAACGTTGTTTTGCTCAATCGTTGGGGAAATGAGGTCTTTAGTTCCTCCGACCCTGACTTTAAATGGGACGGTAACGTGAACGGTATTCCGGCCAATGAAGGGACCTATTTCTATTCATGTACCATTCACACCGTGGAAGGAGAGGACATTGAAAAACAGGGCTTTTTCTATCTGCAGCGATAGGGATTTGGCTCGAATGATTATTTTGCGATCTAATCCAGGATTGTCGTGAAAAATAGTACTCACATTTTTTTTGATGATTACTGCCGGAGTTGACTTTGCGCAGGAATACCAGACGGTTTTGCTCCCGAAGCAGAAACCGAAATCATTTCAATACAGAAAGGGTTTGTGAGTATGCCCGATCATGAATAAAAACTGAGGATTTTATCCGCGAGCACATCGCTTAGCTTGAAATAGCTTTCGTGTGTCCATCCGCCAACGTGTGGAGATAAGATCACCTTTTCAGAACGAAGCAGGCTTTGAAATGCTTCAGGTAATTCGCGGTCAAAAAGATTTTCAAAACTGGCGGGTTCGTATTCGAGAACATCCAGACAAGCTCCCACTACTTTTCCGGAATCCATGGCCTTCACCAGTGCTTCGGTTTCCACGATCTTTCCACGCGAAAGGTTGATCACATATACCGGTTTCCGGAATGCTTCGAAAAAGGCTGTATTCGCCATGAACAGTGTTTCGTCATTCTGTGGAATGTGAAAGCTGATCACGTCGCACGCTTCGAACAATGCTGCAGGAGTAGATTCTTTCACGAATGCATCTCCGAAACCTGTTTTGTATTTGTCGTAGGCGAGCACTTGCACATCAAACCCACGAAGTTTTTTGGCAAAGGCGGAACCATTGTTTCCGTAACCAATGATCCCGATCGTTTTTCCGTCAAGTTCCACGCCGCGGTTCCCTTCACGGTCCCACTTACCGTTGCGTACTTCACGATCGGCAAGGTGCAGGCGGTTCAAAAGAGACAGAAGCATTCCCAACGCATGTTCCCCGACAGCATTTCGGTTTCCTTCCGGCGCGTTGAAGAGTTGAATCTTGCGTGTTTCGCAGTACGCGGTATCAATGTTTTCCATACCGGCCCCCGAACGCGCTATAAACTTCAATCGCAGAGCATGATCAAGGAAAGAAGCGTCCATGCGAAAGCGCGAACGGATCACAATTCCATCAGCATCATGAACGGCCTGCTCACATTCCGACCGGGAAAGCGTGGCTGCCTGTACACAGTGGTAGCCGTGAGTGCTGAGTCGCTCTTCAAGTATGGGATGAACGGTATCGAGAAAGACAACTTTCATAGGGTCAAACGCCAAACATCAGAATGCCGATGGTCAGGTAAATGAACAGACCAAGAACATCATTCAGGGTGGTAATAAACGGACCGGTAGCTAGTGCCGGATCGATCTTGTATTTGTCAAGCAGCAAAGGAATCAGCGTTCCGAAGATGGCTGCAAACATGATGACGGTAAAGAGGGAAATACTTACAGTAAGTCCGAGGGTTGAACTGTCGAAAACATGTGCGATTCCGTAAATGATAATAGAAAGCAGCAAACCATTGACAACAGCTACCAGGGCTTCTTTTCCGATCTTTTTCATGATGGATCCGAACTGGTCGCTTCCACGTGCTAACGACTGCACAACGATTGCAGAGGATTGCACTCCCACGTTTCCTCCCATCGCTGTAATCAAAGGAATGAAGAAGGCCAATGCAGGCACCTGACTGATCCCTCCCTCAAAACCGGAAATGACCTGTGCACCGAAGATTCCGCCGAGCAAACCGATCAGCAGCCACGGCATACGCGCTCGTGAGATGCGCCAAACACTGTCGCTGGCTTCAATATTTTCGGAGATACCGGAAGCGAGCTGGAAGTCTTTTTCGGCCTCGTCCATGATCACGTCCACGACGTCGTCAATGGTAATGCGACCAACAAGCTTGTCCTGAAGATCGATCACCGGAACAGATACGAGGTCGTACTTTTCCATGATCTTGGCGACCTTTTCGTTGTCGTCACTCGTTTTTACGGAGATCACGTTCTTATCAACGTACAGGTCTTTGATCTTGGTAGTGGGACTGGCAAACAGCAGGCTCTTCAATGAGAGAAACCCGAGCAGTTTATCGTTCTTATCCACCACATAGATCGTGTAGATCTTTTCCACGTTCTCTGCCTGGCGACGCAACTCCACAATGCAGCGATTCACCGGCCAGTCTACGCGGGCCTGGATGAACTCTTTCTGCATCAACCCTCCGGCCGTATCCGGGGCGTAATTCAGCAGGTCGACGATATCCTCAGCGGCTTCATTGTCGGTGATCTGCGAAATGATCTCGCGGACTTTTTCTTCCGGAATTTCATTGATGAGGTCGGCAGCGTCATCCGAATCCATCTGCTCGATCTGCTCCGCAATTTGCTTGGCTGAAAGCGTATTGATAAGGTACTCACGGAAGTCTTCATCGAGTTCCATGAGCAGGTCGGCCTGGACATCTTCATTGAGCAAGCTGTAGACATAGGCGGCCTCGCTCACGTCCAATTCGTCGAGAATGGTGCCAATGTCTGCGTAATGCAGTTCAAAGATGTTCTCCTGCATCCACGGCACGTCCTTGCGGTCTACTGCAGACTGCAAAGCTTCCAGGTATTCCTTGGTCAATTCGAAGCTCATGGATGCAATTTTTGTGCAAAGGTAACACTTTTATGTGGCCTCAGTGTTAAGCGAAGGTACCGGGAATGGTTTCTGATTTTTCGACTGTTGGATCAGGATTCCGTAAGGGTTTCTTTCGTTGAAGGAATACGACTCGCGAAGATGGCATAAAACAGTGCGCAGAAGGTCACACCTGTTTGAGTTTCCAGGGTATCCTCCATCAGGAAGGAAATCAAAGCCACGGTGAGAAACATCACTGCGATAACTTCTTTGCGCTGGAAGGCGGTCATAAGAAAGTGTCCGTGAAAGGCCAGAAAGAGCACTAGTCCGGGAATTCCGAATGTAAGTGCAATGGTCAGATACATGTTGTGCGCACGATTTCGGTTTTCTTCATGTAAGGGGGAAGACGTACGAACATAATACTGATCGAAGGCATCCTGAACGTCGCCTGTTCCCACACCGATGAGGAGGTTTGAAGAAAGTATGCCGCTGGCCGCTTTCCAGTATTCGAGGCGCTCCAGCAGGGAATTACCGTTGGGGTCCTGATTGTTGACCAACTGATACTTGATGCCATACAAGCGTCCCATCAAGCCGTAGTTTCGCGCACTTCCGATCCCGCTTTCCACCATTTTGATCTCCTTATCACTGAGTTGTGCGAGCCCTGCAGCATCTTTGGTAAGTTCTCGTGAGGCCAGGTAGCGCAACAGGGTGAAACGAATCGGCTGTCCTTTTTCATCAAGGCTGTCATAGGGAATGGATGAACGTGTGGGCCAGTCTCTTTGGAGTTCTTCCTCACAGATATACAGGTAAATGGGTTTTCCCGTTTCCGGTGATACCAGCCGATTAAAATGAACGTAAGGATGACCTTCGGCGGTTTGTGTCGGGAGGTTCCTGAAAATGGATGGATCGATCGGGATCGGTTTGAACAACCAAACGGTAAGCCCGATCACAGCCGTAGCGAAAAGTCCCATAAGTGTGATGGCAAGTGTCTTTCGCTTCCCCCAAAGCAAGTATACCATGAAGACGATAAACACGCCGGCAAGTGTTGAAGCACCGGAAATAACCTGACTGTAAAACGTGTAGTAGGTAAACCAGGCGATTACCGCGAAGAGCAGGACACGCAGGTAACGGGTATACTTCAGGAAGTAAAGACAAATGCCGACTGCCATCGATACAATGATTGCGAAGCGCACATGTGAAGAAAACAGAGACATTCCCCGGATATCATCATACACATGATTGCCGAACCAGTGCTGATACATGGCATAATTGACGAACGAAACGATGAGCGTCGAACTCAGGAATGACAGAAGGATGAGGTGTAGATCTGTTCGCGATTTCAGCGGGCGGGCGATCACGATAAAGGCAATCACAAACAGCGGAACCTTTACACGAAGATCGTGCAAAGCGTAATCCATGTTGGATGTCCAGAGCAATCCGATCACATGCAGGAAGAAAATGCCGAAAATGAAGTAACCAATGACATTGGTAGAGAGGTTTTTCCAGGCTTCTTTGAATTTCGCTTCCAGTAGAAAATTCAAGGCAATGAACATCATGGAAACGGACATGAGCACTTTGTTAAGCGGGATGCCAAACGCGAGGCCGCAGAGGCCTAGCAAGTGCATGTAATGATGAATATTGCTCCCGAAAAATCGGCTCAACATAAACGAGTAGAAGTTCTGGTTTGAAGTATCAAACGACTATTTCCTGAGAATAGTATTGTACTCAGGAATATTTTGCAGAATGCTCTCTGCTTTTTCCACGTACGGGTCATCCCGGAAGGAATTTTCTGCTCTTCCACGTTGAAAATAGTAGCGGGATACGATCTCGTTTTCCAGGATCGATTGGATCTGTTCGCGGAACTTCTCCAGGTCGCGTTCTTTGGATGGAACTACTTTTTTCATCAATGCCTGGTATTCTGCATCTACATCCTCGTAGAAGCCTTCCTCCATAATGATCTTTTTCACTTTTTCCAGTTGATCCTCCGACATGGTAGAATAGGTAAATTCCTTGGAGAGCACGAATGTTTTGAACGCTTCATATTCCTCATCGCTCAGCCCAAATTCCGATGCCGGAGCGATGCTTGGATGGGCATAGTAATAGTCGGTTGCATAATCAAAAAGGATGTTTTCCGTCAGGATGGTTGCGGCCAGTCGGGAAAGATCGGGCTGGTCTACCATGATGTCCGGTTCAATACCGCGTCCGTCGATCAC
>JBNKYR010000196.1:0-7525 GCA_050300995.1 Crocinitomicaceae bacterium
AAAAAGGGGGAGTAGAATTTTGTTCATAGCAGTTGTTTTGCTTCAAGTTACGAAAATCCATGCTTTCCTCAAATTCCATACGCACCGGTAATCTGGCACGGTCGGAATGCTCAAAACGAAGTACCTTATTACAGACGATAACTGATTCCCAGCCCCAGGTTCAGGTAGTTTTTTTGCTGAAAGTCCAGTGTGTGATTGAATCGCTCTATAACATATGTTCTATATCCGACCGACGTGTTGAGTGTGATTCTCGGACTAAGTAGAAAGGATGCCTCCAGGGCCGGTTCGATGCCCATGCGATAACCCTGACTTTTACTTACGGATTGAACCTGCAAATCTGCAAGAGAATTTGGTGTTGGAGGAGGAGTGTTCTGGTCGGTAAACTGTTGCTTGCGCAGATTCAATTCGTGCTGCCAGCGAAGCACGCCGCCCAGTGTAAACCGTGATCCGATGTTGAAGTTGTACGCGACACTGATCGGAATGCCTATCGACCATTGTGAAGTTCGACTGTATTCTTCCTGATCAACCAATACTTTTTGTTGTGAATAGGAGCCCGCCAGACCGAATCCGAATTCCATTCGGTTGAAGAAGTGACGACGCAATCCAATACCCAGTTCAACGTAGCGTTGGTGACTTGTTTTTATGACAGCCTGAGAAGGACCAGTGGGTGGTGGAAGATCGGTGCTTATCGACTCGGTGATCAGTTGATTTTTCTGGTTACGATCAAGGTTGACAAACGAGGATGCTATGATGTCTATGCGCCACCCATGATGACCGAAGAAGGGTTGATTGAGCTCCGTAAATTCCGGGTTGTACTGGCAACCGGTATGTTGAAGAGGGGAGACGGGGTTGGTTTCCAGGTTTGAGATCTCTGACTTTTCAGTTCGTTCGGCAATTATTGGCTGGCTGACAGCAGGTTCGGGAAGAATGACTTCATGTGGGGCAGAGGCATGGAATACCGGTTGCGTTGTCTTTTCAGGCATTTGGTCATCGCCGCTTGAAATCATGAAATTGCGCGGTTCCGCTTCGTTTACCGTTGTTTTTCCCTTGTCAGTTAGTGGAAATGTGGAACCTGTGGTATTGATGATCGGAATAAAGAAGAACACTGCCGCAGTTGCAGTAAGGATAGCAGTAATTGTAATGATACCTCCGGATGTGGTCCACCATGCCCAGCCAGCGCCTCTGTCGTCTTCGTCGAGGGCAGCTTCAATGCCATGCCACACTTCTTCCGAAGGAGTGCTGGTGTACGTTTCGAAACGCTCCCGCAAGGTATCTTTCAGTGTTTCATCGTGCATGGTTCATTCGTTTTTGTTCAATGAGATTATCGGCCTCGATCATTTTTCGCAATTGATCTTTCGCCCGTGCAAACTGTGATTTGATCGTTCCTTCCGGGAGGTTGAGTTTTTCTGCGATCTCCCGGTGATTAAAGCCTTCAATGGCGTAGAGGTTAAAAACCAGTCGGTAACGGTCAGAGAGTTCACGAATCTTTTCGAGCAGGTAATCGCGGTTGATCGATGCGATGATATCGTTGTCGTGTTCACTGGGGATCGTCAACTCATATGCGTCGTAATGCCTGTCCATTGTTTTCTGGCGCCTGTAGTATTCGATCGCGGTATTTACGGTAATTACCCTGATCCAGCCTCCCAACGGTCCGGTGTCTTTGTAGCGGTCCAGTGCCCGGAATACTTTGATAAAACTCTCCTGCAAAATATCTTCGGCTTCCTGTTCCGATGGGGCATAGCGCATGCAGATCCCTTTCATGAGGGGAGCAAAACGGAGATACAGTTCTTTCTGGGCCTGTCTGTTTTTCTGAAGACAGGCTTCGACCAATTCCTGATCGCCGGCAGCGCTATATGGTTTTTTTACCAGTCGGATCGATTTCTTTTTTTCAATTTACCGAAACTATTTCGATTGCTCCTGCTCATTCCGTTGTCAGCAAGGCTTCTGTACAACAGCCGAAAAGCCTCTTTTGTTACAATCCTTGCTGACAAAGGAACAGGTGAGCTTGTGGTTTCGGTATACATTCACTGGTCTTTTTCATATTTCTCCTGACATCCTTCAATGCACGGGTAGGAAATGATCAGGTAGCCGTTTTCCAGTTTGTAGTGGACCGGGAAGCTGCCATTCGGGCAACCGCCTTGAGGTTGTAATGTCAGGGATACCTCATCGTATGTGCCGGAAGAAGAGGTGGAAGAATTTCCCATGAAGCAGGTGGATCCCGTACATACATAGGTCGTACCCTGGAAGAAAGTGATCTGCTTCGAATAGTCTGCCGGTTGAAATGTTCCGCTTCCATCTCCCGGATCCACCAATGTTTCGATGAGGTTCCATGTGCCCTGCAAACTATTGGGGTCTACCGTTGTTTTTGAATCCTTACATCCCGATAGAAACAGGATCGGAAGAATAAATACGCTGAAAAGTAGTGTTCTCATGTGTAGTTCGGATGTTTTGTTTCCCTGATAATGATTGTCAACGCAAAAGGGTTGCAAGCGAGTACAATTTTTTTGAAAAACTTTACAGTACATTTGCCGCATGACAACCAAAAAAGCCCTCCTGTTTATCTTCGTGGTGATCATGCTGGATGCAACCGGGCTCGGTATCATCATACCTTCACTGCCTTCACTGGTCGCAGAAACGGCACATGTAAGTCTGGAGGAATCCAAGTCATATTATGGGATCATTCTTTCGGCGTATGCGCTGATGCAGTTTATCTTTTCACCGATTATCGGAGGGTTAAGCGATCGCTTCGGAAGAAGACCGATTCTTTTACTTTCCATGTTGGGGCTGGGAATTGATTACGTTGTGATGTACTATGCGCCGGATCTTACCTGGCTGGTTGTGGGACGATGCGTCTCCGGGGCGCTTGGAGCAAGTTATACAACTGCAACGGCATACATCGCAGATGTGTCTTCGCCGGAGAACAAAACGAAGAACTTCGGAATGGTTGGGGCAGCTTTCGGGATTGGTTTTGTGATCGGGCCGGCCATTGGCGGTGTGCTCGGCGATCTGGATATTCGTTCTCCATTCCTGTTTGCCGCGGGGCTCTCGTTTTTGAATTTACTTTACGGTGTTTTTGTGCTGAAGGAATCCCTGCCAGCGGAAAAGCGGCGTCCGTTTAACCTGTTGCGATCCAACGTGATTGGAGCAGTGGTTCAGATCGTGAAGTATCGTTCGTTGGGACTGCTGTTCCTGGTGGTATTTCTCTATTACCTTGCCGGAATGGCGATACATACTTCGTGGGTCTATTATACGCAGGAGAAATTTGCCTGGTCCAAAATGGATGTCGGTATTTCGCTGGCGGTTGTAGGGATTTGTATTGCAGGTGTACAAGGAGGTCTGGCAGGCTTTTTCTCAAAGCGTATGGGCGATGTCCGGACAGTTTACTTTGCGATGGCGATCTTTTTCTTTTCCTTACTCGGTATCGGCTTTTCCACGGCAGGTTGGATGTTGTACGTACTGATGATCCCGTATGCGTTTACAGGATTGGCAGGGCCTGCTATTCAGGCCATCATGTCGAACAATACGGCAGAAGACGCGCAAGGCGAACTGCAGGGATCAATTACCAGTATTCTGAGCATTTCAGAGATCATCGGTCCGCTCCTGATGATGTGGGTTTTCACCCTTACCACCGTTGGTGTTGAAACCGGGAAGAAGGTCTACGGATCTCCCTATTTTGTGGCTTCCGTTTTTGTTGTGCTGGCAGTGCTCCTTTTCAGGATCGCCGTTAGCCACAGTAAAAAGAAGTAGCCCTTTCGCTATTTGACCAGCTGGAAGAAGCCCTGATAGGTATCTCCTGTATCATTGACCTTGAGAAGGTAATAATACGTTCCCTCGTTGTAACCGATACCATTCCAGTCGTTTTGGTAATCCGTCGTTTCATATACCAGGCTTCCCCAACGGTTATAGATGTACAACACGTTGTCCGGGTAAAAGTCGAGGTAATTGAAGATCAACAGATCGTTGACACCATCGTTATTGGCGGTAACCACATTCGGTCGCTCCACTTCGGCGGGTACCACCGTAATGATCTTGCACAAACTGTCTTCACAGCCGGCATCGTCGATCACATGCAGGCAAAGGTTGTATTCTCCGGGTGAACCGTACGTGTGTTCGTGTTCCGTATCGAAGTAGATGTTTCCGTCGCCCATGTCCCAGCCCCAGTATACGCCGTTTGCAGAATGGAAATTCGTGGCGTCAGTGAAGATGGCGGGAACACTGGAAACAACCGGGTCAGGAGAAGAACTGAATTCCGGAGTTGGCAGGGGGTGTACCAGGATGGAAATATCGAGGGTATCCGAATAACAACCGTCCAGTTCGGCTGAGGCCTGATAGGTGACAATCTGGTTAGTATCCGTGGTATTGTTGTACGTGTCGATGAAACTCGAATCTCCCGAAATGCCGTTGCCGTTCCAGGTGAGATTCGCCCCGGTGACACAGGGTTCTACGTCTACAGCATAGCTGCCGGAGCAAATTTCAGGATCATAAGTGGCCACTGCTTGCGGTGTTACTTTGATCGGTTTGCTCTTGGTCGGTAGCCCGACGACAGTATTTCCGCAAACGTCGGTGATCGTTGGAGGAGGAACATCAAGGGAAGTGTAGTTCTCATCGCAATACACCGGACAATTCGGAATGGTCAGAGAGAAGTGATAGCTGGTAGCTCCCGTTGTACAACCGCTGTTCGTTCCAAGGACCACCGTATCTGTACTCCAGGGATGTGTGAAGGTATAGGGAGGTACACCGTAATACGCGTATGCAATTCCGTCAATGGTGCATTCGTTGGAACACACCGGAGAGGAAGGAACAACCCATTGTCCGCCGTAAGTTTCCGGGGTTTTTCCGATGACAACGGCTTCAAAAGGCCAGGAAGTGGTTCCCGGGTCGTAGCGAATATAGGTCGTATTGCACCCGCTGCCCCAATTGGATCGCCCAAGGTGGTAGGAGAGCCAGAACTGCGTAAAATTGCAGGATTTCGGGTAGCAGCATGTCAATGGATTGTAGATGTTGAAATAATCGAGGTATGCCGTTCCAGCTGTTTGTCCGGCTGTTCCGGTGATGCTGAAGTTCTGGGAGTTCGCACAATCCGTACTGAAAAACATGGTTCCGTCGGCCATTACTGCAGAAGTGAACGGATCAGCATAAAAACTGGCAGTAATGTTCAGTTCGGTGACCGTAACCTGACCGGGAATAGTTACCTGGATACTATCCTGGTTGTAGGAAGGTGTCATACAGGAAGGCATCATTCCTCCCAACCACGCTGCGGTAGGTCCTGTCACCTGAGGATCAACGACGACAGGGTAGCTACGATTTGTGGCGCTCAACCAGTCTCCCGGCACGATCAGGTCAATGAAGTATTTTCCTCCTTCTTTACGGATTGCATAGCTGGCTACGATATAGTCCTTTTGCGCATCGAAGCAGAGTGGGGCATGGAAGGTACTGACGACCTCACCCTTCACGTTTTTTACCTGCAGATTTCCCGACCATCCGTCGCTGGTGGAGCGACCATAGCTTTCGTCGGTTTCAAGTGAATAGCCATGCGGTAGAATCACTTCTTCCGAGAAGACGAGACTATTGCCCTGAAACGCAGGTTGCGGAACAACGTAGCTGTATTTCACACCATTTTCACGAAAAGTGAGGTGTTTCCAAATACCGGAACTTCCTGCTTCGAAGTCAACCTCGTTCTTATCCACGCGAAAACTGGCGGGAAGGGGAATGCTATTGACTTTTGGGTGTTTCCCGAAAGTGATCGTTTTACGCTGATCGATGGTCAGTTGCATACTACCGTCCTTTAACAGCGCTGTTGGATAGGGCTGTTGTTCGGCTTTCCATTCGCCGTTGGACGTCTGGCGAATCACCGGGTCAATCGGGATGAGTTCTCCGAGTTCGTTGTAATAGTTGAGAGGCACGGAGCGATTGACAATTTTTATCTGTCCGTCATTGCTGTAGTAAGTGGATGAATTTGGGGTGCGTGCGTCTACATCTTCTGTCCAGATTACATTGTCCGAAGCACTGATTTCCCTTGGTTCGGGATTCAGACTTGCCTCAAGACTGTAAGATTGCTGACCATAAGAATAGGCATACGCCAAAAAGCCTACCAGGAGAATAGCAGTTGATTGTTTCATGAGTACAGTTAGTCGTTTAGTACCAAAAAAGTACGAAAAAATCGGCTAACTAAACAGATTCAACGGGAATTTGACAGAAGCTGTTGCGGAATGTTAATTTTTCGGAGCCTCTTTTTCTGCAAACTCTTTGAAGAGATCAAGGTATTTTTGGGACTGCCTGCAAAAAGCTCCGGGCATCAGAAGTGCCATCAGTTTCATCAGGAAGCCAGACATGCGGAATTCATTTTCCGACCAGAGTCGGGTCTTGCCGTCAGGAAGCTCTTCGAAGTGATTCTTTATTTCATTCCAGACACCTTTGGTTTCGTAGGTTCCCGCAAAGGTATCGGGCAGGTCACGTACGGTGATTGTTTCAATCATTTCGATCTCACGCTTTCCCATTTTGTATTTCAGCCGTGATTGGGCTCCCGGTTGTCCGGGCTCTCCGCCGACATGCTCCATAGAGATGAATCCGGGTTGCCATTTTGCGAGGTTGTCCGGGTTGTCGAATAGCGCAACGACTTGTTCGCGCGGAAGATCAATAATGATTTCGTTGGTGTATTTCATAGCTGTAAGTTAATGACTTGCATGCCAATGGAGAAATGTACACCCGGGGTGGGTTATTGCACATTTTGCAGGATCTCTTCAACCACACCCGGATCAAGCAGGGTGGAAGTGTCCCCGAAATTTTTACGTTCTCCCTCGGCAATTTTCCTGAGGATTCTCCGCATGATTTTTCCCGAACGGGTTTTGGGAAGTGAAGTGACCAATTGGATCTTGTCCGGTTTGGCAATGCGACCGATGCCTTCCGCAACCGATTCGATCAATGAAGCTCGGATTTCTTCCTCGTTGGCAGTCGGATGACCTTCGACCACTACGTAAGCATAGATTCCCTGTCCTTTTACATCATGCGGGTAGCCTACGACTGCTGATTCAATGGCATACGGATTCGTATTGATGGCGTCTTCGATCTCAGCGGTTCCGAAACGGTGCCCGGAAACATTGATCACATCGTCGACACGCCCGATGATCCGGTACATGCCGTCCTTATCGCGTTTGGCACCGTCGCCTGTGAAGTAATAACCTTTGTAATGCGAGAAATAGGTCGTACGACAGCGCTCATGATCACCGTAAGTGGTGCGGAGAATGGAAGGCCATGGAAATTTCATGCACAGGTATCCTTCGACCTCGTTTTCCTCAATCTCATGTCCTTCGGAATTTAAGAGGACCGGTTGAATTCCCGGGAGCGGATATCCGGCATGGGTCGGATGCATCGGGGACAGATTGCCAAGTCCGGATAGCATGATTCCCCCGGTTTCGGTTTGCCACCACGTATCTACGACCGGGCAACGTTTTTTTCCGATGTGTTCGTGATACCAGTGCCAGGCTTCATCGTTAATCGGTTCACCCACGGAGCCGAGATCGGAAGA
>JBNKYR010000197.1:0-7480 GCA_050300995.1 Crocinitomicaceae bacterium
TGTAACGCTTTCCGGTTCGGGAGCGGTGAACTACGTGTGGGACAATGGAGTGATAAACGGAGTAGCCTTCGTTCCGGCTGTTGGAACCAGTACATATACAGTTACTGGTACGGATGCAAGCACTTGCCAGAATACGGATCAGGTTACGGTAACTGTGAATCCACTTCCTGTAGTGAATGCTGGTCAGGATGTGCAGGCATGTGATGGGTCGGATGTTGTCTTGACGGCGTCCGGAAACGGAACTTTTGTTTGGGATAACGGTGTGATCAATGGTCAGTCGTTCCAACAAGGCATTGGTACTGTGGTCTATACCGTTCAAAGTACTTTGCCAACAGGTTGCACGGCTTCGGATCAGGTATCGGTGGAAATTATGCCGAATCCCGTAGTTACTGCCGAAGATGCAGAAATTTGTCTTGGCGAGGAGGTTACTCTGAATGGACAGGGAGCTGTAAGCTATTCCTGGACTGACGGAGTATTGAACGGAGTACCTTTCTATCCGAATGAGACCCACAAATACTGGGTAACCGGAACGGCTGCGAACGGATGTACTGCTCAGGGAGTAGCAGAAGTGGTTGTTCACCCGCTTCCTTATGTGGATTTCAAGATTCTTAACCTGAATCTGCTGACTTCGGATCCTGTAACTGGTTTCGACAACCTTTCCATCGGTGCCGTTTCTTTTAACTGGGATTTTGGCGATGGAAGTGCGAATAGCAGTGAGTTCGAACCGGTGCATGAATTCCCTTCTGAGAGTAGTGGAGAATACGAAATCGTGTTGACGGGTTACAGTGAGCATGGCTGTCCGTCTGAGCGTATCAAGTATGTTCACGTGTTCCAGGATTACACGATCTTCGTACCGAGTGCTTTTACCCCGGACCAGAATGGTGTAAATGAAGTGTTCAGACCGGTAATGACAGGGTTTGATCCACAGGAATATACGTTGTACATCTTTAATCGCTGGGGTGAATTGATCTTTGAATCACACGATATGGAGGTTGGCTGGAATGGCAAATATGCCGGACAGGATTTTCAGGTAGAAGATGGTGTTTATGTCTGGAAGATCTCTGCAGGACTCCTCGGATCGGCTGACACAAAACTATTTGTGGGACATGTAACCCTGCTCAAATGACATCGGCGCTGATCGGCGGCAAGGTTATGATTTGTTTTGGCATCAATTGGCGGTTTGCAGCAGGAAAAACATAAAAACCCTGGCTATGGGAACCCGTAAATGTTTGTTCATAGAGCCGAAATGATAAACCCAGGGTGCAGTTTGTTCAATGTTAAGAAATCAAAACCTATGTATGCATAGTTAAAAAACTATAGATGAGGGTTGGAAAACTGTAGATTAACCGAGAAAAATCATCTATCAATCAGTCTGAATATTGCGATGCGTGCATAATAGTTTATTGGCAACGGGAGCTCGTTCAGAACGTTTTATTAGTAGAACCCCTATAATCCTACTACCATGAACATGTATTCCGACCTTCGGTTTTTGCTGCCTACCCTGATCATGAGTTTACTGGGTTTTATTCAACCAGCCGATGCGCAGTATTGCGACAGCCTGGTACCTTCATTCACTGTTGATCTGTCTGCATCTGCGAACATGAACTGGGTGAGTCCGGTTATTGCTCGGGATGGGAATTGTTGCGGAACATCGGCTCCGGACAAATGTCTTGAGTTTGTGATCACCCTCAACCCTGGGGCGATCGCCGTAAATTTTAACATTGCTTCCGGAGCGATTCCACCGGGTGCACTTTTTTATCAAATAGATTGCGGGCCTCCGGTTCCTGTGGGAAATCCAATTTGTCTTTCCGGGCCAGGACCCTTCACCCTTACGTTTTGTAAGCCGGGTAACAATGCTAATTCATTCAGTATCGTTTCCTATTCTGAACCGATTGTTGGTCCGGATATTACACTAAATGCCGGTTGCCAGGGTTTCATTCATGCCAATTATTACAATGAACCAACGATCAGTTGGACAAGTGTCGCTCCGGGATTGCAGGGAGCCTATGATGGACTTCTTTCGTGCACAGCAGGATGCGATACGACTTATATTACAGCTCCGACCAGCGCTCCGGCTTATGTTGATTATCTGGTGTGCGGATACGATATCGGGGGGTGTAATCCGAATCCAATCTGCGATACCATCCGCGTCAACTTTATTCCGCCGGTTGATGTGAATATATCCAGTCCTGTTGCAGGATTGTGTCCGGGAGCCACAACAACACTTATGGCAAATGCTTCCGGCGGTTCCGGAGCATACTCATATGTATGGAGTACTGGTGCAACTGCGGCCTCCATTACGTCAGGCCCCGGCACCTATTTTGTTGATGTTACAGATACTTCGGGCTGCCATGTTGCCTCTGATACCATTTCAATTGCAGCATATCCATCTCCGGTTGTTGATGCAGGTCCGAATCAGTCCATCTGCGAAGGTACTTCGGTAACGCTTGCCGGAACAGGAGCTTCTGCGTACGTGTGGAACAACGGTGTTACCGACGGGATTCCTTTTGTCCAGCCGCCGGGAACAGTTCTCTATACAGTGACCGGAACTGATGCGAACGGGTGTTCGGCTACGGATCAGGTTTCGATTGTGATGAATGCCCTTCCTGTAGTAAGTGCTGGTCCTGACGTCATCGTGTGTGAGGGAACACCTGTTACGCTTCAAGGCTCGGGAGCTGTTTCTTATGTCTGGGACAATGGAATTTCGGATGGAGTATCGTTTAATCAGGCCGTTGGGATGGTGACTTATACGGTAATCGGAACCGATGGAAATAACTGTGCGAGTGATGATCAGGTCAATGTTACCGTAAATCCGCTACCGATTGTAAATGCAGGAGCAGACATAGTGATCTGTGATGGAGCTGAAGTAATTCTTAATGCAACAGGTGCACAATCATATGCCTGGACAAACGGTATAACCAATGGCGTACCTTTTTACCCATCTCCAGGGTTCTATTCTTACAGTGTGACTGGAACGGATGCTAATGGTTGCCAGAATACGGACCAGGTGACAGTGACCGTTTATGAGCTCCCTACAATATCAGCCGGATCTGATGTGGAAGCCTGTGAAGGCTCTGAGGTTACTTTGACGGCCACGGGGGGAGTGTCATATTCATGGATGAGCGGTATTACCAATGGTGTGCCCTTTACGCCTGGTGTCGGGACGCAGACTTATATCGTAACCGGTATAGGAGAAAACGGTTGTCAGAATCAAGATCAGGTAACCGTTACGATCAATCCGCTTCCTGATGTATTTGCCGGTGCCGATCAGGAGTTGTGTGAAGGGCAAATGGTGACCCTTTCTGCGACCGGCACTGGTTCACTTAGTTGGACGAATGGTGTGATAAATCAGATTCCATTCAATCAACCGGCAGGAACGTTTGAATACATTGTCAACGCTCTTTCAGCAGATGGGTGCAGTTCAGCAGATACGTTAATTGTTACCATATTTCCGGGACCTGATGTAACAGCGCCGAATTTTGAAATTTGTGAGGGAGAGAGCGTGACATTGAGTGGGCAGGGTGCATATACATATGAATGGACGTTTGGAGTTCTGGATGGTGTTCCGTTTACTCCGCTATCAACTTCAACATATACGGTTATCGGAACGGATACCAATGGTTGTACGGGTGTAGCTACCTCAACTGTCGTGGTGAATCAGCCACCAAACGTGGATTTCAAGATCCTGGATCCATCTCTGACGACACTTGAATCAATTACGTCCTTTGATAATCTGACAACCGGAGCCTCAAGTTATTTCTGGGAGTTCGGAGATGGGAGCCCGGGTACATCCGAGTTTGAGCCGACGCACACCTTTCCTACGGAACAAAGTGGGGAATACGAGATCATTCTGACTGCCTGGTCCCCTCAGGGATGTCCTGCCGAAAAGGTAAAGTATATACATGTATTTCCAGAGTTTACGATTTATGTCCCGAATGCCTTTACACCAGATTATAACGGTGTAAATGAGGTGTTCAAGCCGGTGATGGATGGGTTCAATGAGAACGATTATGTGATGTATATTTTTGATCGCTGGGGGGAAATTGTATTCGAGACGCACAACATGGAAGTCGGTTGGGACGGTTCGTATGCGAGCGGCGAATACGCAGCCCAGGATGCAGTCTATGTATGGAAGATCATTGCCGGACTTAAGGAATCGGGTGATACTAAGATTTTCGTGGGGCATGTAACCCTGCTTAAATGATATTGTCGCAAGGTGCCAGGGCATTTGTTATAACGAATGAAGCCGGTCTGTACCGGCTTCATTTTTATCGGGTATAATTTTCGACAATACGTTCTACCTGGCCTGCGTAGGACCTTCCGAAGAGGAGCACATGCACCAGCAACGGATACAGTTGACACAATTGAACGCGCGATCTCCATCCGGATTCCAGCGGCCATGATTCCTGGTAGGCTTCGTACATCGTTGCTCCGAAACCTCCGAAAAGCAAGGTCATCCCGAGATCCATTTCACGATGGCCGTAGTACACGGCAGGATCAATCAGTACAGGATTTCCCAGGTGATCGATCATGAAATTGCCAGACCAGAGGTCGCCGTGAAGAAGTGAGGGAGATTCGTTGGGGAACAAATGATTGAGTTGCAGGCAAAGTTGATCCATTTGCCGTCCGGTTCCTTGCGAAAGCAAGCCTTGATCGATAGCAGACCTTGTGAGTGGCAAAAGGCGTTCTTCCGCATAGAATTCCGACCAGTTTTCGTGCTGTACGTTGGATTGGGGGAGTGATCCGATATAATTGGAGTTGGTCAGGCCGAATTGATCTGCGGATTGCCGGTGCATCGTTGCGAGTTTATGCCCGAAATCTTCCCAAAAGTCCGATTTCGGATTGCCTGACCGGATAAACTCCATCAACAGGAATTGCCGTTGGTCAGTTTGTCCGGTGGTAATTACTTCCGGAACTACAAAATCACTGTTCTCACGTAGGAGTTGAAGGCCCTGTGCTTCGCGCTTGAACATGGATGGATATCGCGAAATTTCATTGACCTTCAGGCAATAGGTGAATTGTTCATTTTGTAAAGTGAAAACATCGTTGATGTCTCCTCCTGACAAGCGTGAGCCGTGGACTGCGGAAAGATGGGGGTCGATGTCCTGCATGGCCCGAAGAACATCGTCGGGGATCATTTCTTCCCTTTTTGATCCGGACGTTCAGGTACATTTAGCCCGGCACCGATACGATCATTCAATTGTTCGATCAGGTATGCTGAAAGTAATGGAGATTCCATTTCAACATTTTGGTGCACGAAAAACTGGAGTTCAGTCATTCCCTGTTTTACCCATGTTTCAATGCGGTCTACCCATTCATCCAGTCGTGTGTAGTCGCTTGGATGATTTGCTCCCACCCATCGGATAAAAGGTCGGGGAGTGGTCATGCGCATATGCATCATGTCCCGACGACCAGCGGTATCCACAAGCGTAAATCCCACTCCATTGGTCTCAAGAAGTTCGTACAATTCTTCCGAAATGATTGGGGAAGAAAACCAATCGGGATGGCGAACTTCAACGGTCAGGGGTTGATCGGTTGGCCACTTTTCCACAAAGCGTTGCAGGCGATCCATGGATTTGGGCGAAAAGCGTTCGTGCATCTGCAAAAAGATGGTACCGAGTTTCTCACCGAGTTGTGTGGCCGCTAACAGGTATTCGTTTACCAGATCGTCGACATCTACAAGCTGTTTGTAGTGCGAGATCATCTGTGGAATCTTTGGGAAGAAACGGAAATCGTCCGGTGTTTTTTCTTTCCATTTTGCAAATTGTTCCGGCGGAAAGATCCGGTAGAAAGTAGCATTCAATTCAATACAGTTGAACTGTGTCGAGTAATATGCCAGTTCATCTTTTGTCCCACGCGGATAAAAGTTCTTCAGGTCAGCTTTGTTCCACTTTGCACATCCCACATAGATCTTCGGGGGCGAAAGCGTACTGCCGTATTTGTGAAAAACATCCTGGGTTCCCTCGTGATCCGCGGGTATTGTAAAATCTACTTCTTCCGGATTTTCAACTTTGCCAAATTTCATATAATCTCACTGATGGATTAACCACGTTTTTTGCGAAGCCAGAGCCGCACAGTTTCTTCGGATGCATCTTTCACTGAAATCTCTTCCGGTGGTTCGTCGTCATAGAAATAAAAAATTCGGTGATCGGGCATCAGTTCATATTCTCCCGGCTCTACCCAGTGGGTATCGCCACCAAAACCGTAACCACCATATACGGCTTCTTCTACAATTACCGGCTCTTCCGTCTCATTGATGACGTAACACTGGTCGTATTCCATGTCAAGTAAAACGGTTTCTCCTGAAGCCATTTGAAATTCAGGACTTCCGAAGACCATGTAGTGATCGTACCGGGCATCACCGGTAACGACATAAGCTCTTCCCGGTAAAAGCGCAACCAGCAAAACAACGGCTACTCCGATAAAGAACCCGATCAAACCTCCAATGGCACCTGAGCCTTTGGTTCGTTTTGTAAGCCACCCGAGAATGACCATCAGCAGTATTGCTATGACAAAGGAAAGGGTGAGTCCTAACCAAAATTTGATAAGCATAGTGGATCAGTTAATGTTTGATCAAATGTAACAAATGATCCCCGGATTACAAAGATGTAACCGGAACCAGGTGCGAAAGGCCCGGAGTCCGAAGATCGTGAAGAAGATTTTCAGTATTTCGGGGGGATTTTTACCGGCGGTTTCATGTGGGAAATGAACGGATAGGTTATGGAAAGGATTCATTGAAAGGGTTGAAGAGCACTTTGTTTTTCCGTATTTTCATTGTCAAAATCCGATAGATGGAATTTACACCTATGCTTCCTGAAGAAGTGGTCAGTGTCAACGATTTACGGCCGGAAGGTTGGTCGGACATTAGCATGCATTTCAAAATGTACGTTTCGCAACCCGAGTGTATTGCAATTCGTTGTGCGGAGGATCAAAAAATGCTTGGTGTAGGTGGTGGTATTTCTTTCGGGAAATCGGCCTGGTTGGCGCATATTGTTGTAGAAAAGTCGCATCGGCGGAGGGGGATCGGATATGGATTGGTAGAATCCCTGATGGATGAGCTTTGGAAAGAGGGAGTGGATACCATTAGCTTGCTGGCGACGCCTGACGGGGCGCCGGTGTACAGACGCGCCGGATTTGTGCAGGAATGTCAATACCTGACGTATGTGAATGAAACCGGAGAATTCGTTGAATCGGAGAATGAGCATCTTATTCCTGTCAGTGAGGAATACCTGGAACAGCTCTTCGCGCTTGATCGTGAGGTGTCCGGGGAAGATCGCTCCTGGTTTCTGAGTCGATGCCTTGAAAACGGTGTTTTGTTCGTGCGTAGCGGATTGCTTGAGGGCTTCTTTCTTCCGGAATGTGGAGAAGGGATTGTTTTTGCTTTGAACGAAGAAGCCGGAATAGCATTGTTGGAACGAAAGGCGGCTTCGATGACGATCTTCTCGGTTCCCGAACAGAGCAGGAAGGCGCTTGCCTGGCT
>JBNKYR010000198.1:0-7454 GCA_050300995.1 Crocinitomicaceae bacterium
GCTCCGAGACCGTTATCCCAGGTATAGCTGGTAGCTCCGGTTGCAGAGATAGAGGTGCTGCTTCCGAGACAGATCGAAGAAGGACCGCTGGCAACCACATTCGGTGCCGCATTGACCGTAACCGCCATCGTTTGTACATCAGATCCTCCCGCGTTGGTTGCCGTCAACGTTACAGTGTATGTTCCGGCTGTATTAAACGTGTAGGAAGGACTTTGTGAAGTGGAAGTACCACCATCTCCGAAATCCCATGCCCATGAAAGCGAAGATCCGGATGTCGTGTTGTCTGTGAAGTTAATAGACTGACCGGCACAAACTGTCGTGGAAGACGCTGTGAAGGCTGCTGTCGGAGGGTTGTAAATGAACGCCATGTCATCCACCCATAAAGTAGCTGACCCACTTCCTGCCCCGGCAGTTTTACTTGATGTAAACGTTGCAAGGACATAAGAAACAGTACTTCCAGGGTAGTTGTAATCAAATGGAACGGAAATACGCTTCCAGGTGGAAGTACCGTTCGTTTGAAAATTGCGTACGGCACGCGCAACCACGTAGGGTGCGGAACCTGCATCTGTAGGATCGTGTACATCATACGCTCCGTGAAGTGTCACGGAAACCCGAGCGGAATCCGCAGTGGATGTAATGTTGTACTTTGCCCAGAATACGACACTGTCGGGTCTGTTGGCGAAAGGGTGGTTAAAACTACCGTTCGATTGGACAGTCTTGTTGTAACCATCAGATGGCGTTGTGGTCGGCGCATTCACCTGACCTGTTGTGATGGTACCATTGATCGTATTCCCAAGATAGGTTGTTGATTCAATACGTGCACTATAGGTGCCACCATGCACAACGGAGGCGTCACGGAAGACGCGCTGGGAAGCTCCCAGACCGCAGAATCCACAAAGGTTTCCGGTCATCATTCCGCTCCAGTTGGTTGGCTCCTCATTGCTGGATCCAACGTTGTCCCAGTTTTCAAAACCTGCGTTGTTGGGCTGTTGCTGCCCAAACGCTACCGATCCTAAAAGCGTGAGACAAACCGACCAGATGAATTTGTTCGTTTGTTTCATAACAAATGGCTGATTGGTTGCTAGAACATAATTTTACGAGAAAGGGAATAGTTGTCTCCCTCAATGCGGAACATGTACATGGCATTATGCACCGGCAGATAGAAACGGTTTTCTCCTGCTTTCAGTTCGCGTGCTTCAACAAGGCGTCCGGATGCATCATACACTTTTGCATAAAGGCTCATATTCTGCTCCAGTTGCAGGTTGATGTGGTCCGTGTTTGTCTTGAATGAAATTGCATCCTGTCCGTTTTCTGCAAGACCTGATTGGTTGTATACCAATGTAAGTGAGTCAACGATCAGTGTACTTCCTGGCTGTCCGTCCGGAGGGAAGAGTTCATATCCTCCTTTACTGGATACCATAAGGATTCCCATTGTGTCAGGTGTTGCTGAGCTGCTGTAGGAAATCGGAATTTCGAACAATGAATAGCTGCTGAAACCGGTAGATTGGTTGGTAACGAATTCACCTTCGCCGATGGTATCGCGCTGGTTTGTTCCGGTATTCCATTTTGAAAGGAAAATGTATACCCAGCAAGAGTCGTTCATTACTGATTCGTACGCATAGTAACCACGCAGTTTTTCAGGACGGTAAGCATGCGGAACACCAATTTTTACACTGTTGAAAGGGTTTCCGGCATCAAACTGGTAAACACCGGTTCCTGCATTTCCTGTACCGATGATACCACCGATATCCATTGTACGCATCAAAAGCGCATGGCTTCCACTGTATGCCCATGAGGTATCCTTGCAGAAAGGTCCCGGATCCGGAAACAATACGAGGTCTTTTTTGATCTCATCACCAGTTACCCAGTATCCTCCGATAGAATCATAGGAGAAAGTGTTCATGCCAGGATCCTGACGTGAAATGTTCTGAATGTCCTCGAAGTCACCATTTTGCAATGCCTGTCCGAAAGACAGTGAGGTAGAAAGACACAAAACGGAAGAGAGAAAGAGTAAACGTTTTTTCATAAAGGTTTGTTTATCTGTTATTCAAAATTTGCCGGAACGCAGGGCGTTCACGGATTGGTTGTTTTCAAATTGTACGCGCTAAGATGCGACAAAGTTTCTAAAAAACAAGTCTTTGAGAGGGCTTTTCTTACCCTTTACATCAAGCAGAGAAGTCTGTTTTAGCTTATTCAAAAATGATTTTCCGCGTGGTAATCAGGCCACTACTTTGCGTAATCTTCACGATAAAGACACCGCTTCCGAAATCATTTTTGTGGAGAATCCAGGAAGTTCCCGGTTTCCCGAAATCGCGAATGAGGCGTCCGGTCTGGTCATAAACGGCCAGTGAGAAGCTTTCCTGCCCATCCGGAGTTTCGATGCTGATCACATCGCCGGAAGGGTTCGGAGCGAGCAATACGTTGAGTGCCTGTTGATCATTCAGTCCGAGACCACAATACGTCAGTGGATAGAGTGTGGCTGTTCCTGTTGGCGTGTTTTCCAGGACAACGGGAGTTTCTGAACATCCCAGGAAGTCAACGAGAAAGTCAGAAGTAAACTTGATCGTAGTATCCATGTATGCAGAACTAACAATATATGGAGCATGATCCGCTCCGTAATGCGTGTAGAAATGGTGATTCACGCCAACGCTCTGCGCACGTTCTTCGATCATACGGCTTCCGTCCATATAGATAACGCTAAAGCCTGAAACACTTGCGAAGTCACGGTTGTAGGGAACGGTTCCGTCATTATCTCCATGCATGGAACATAACGGAATGTCGCCGGCTTCCAGCCAGCCATAATTTGCCAGTGCTCCTGCCAGGTTGATTACCGCGTGAACATTGGATGAATACCCCGGGTTTCCACTGGTGCCGTCGATTCCTCCCATGGAAGCGAGGGTTGTTGGTGTGATGTATTCTTCCACTTCGCAATCCTGATCAAGGTATGCCATGTGTAATGCGGTGATCGCACCGGCTGAACTTCCTGCCACGATAATGATATTCGTGTCGATTTTGTACGTATTGGAAGTTGCTCTGTCCATATAGAAATAGCGTACGGCCGCCTTCATGTCCTGTACGGCACGAACAACTGCTTTTACTGCATTGGTCGAGTCAATTGGCCACATCCCGGTGCGGTAGTCGATTGAAGCACAAACAAAACCACGCTTCGCAAAGGCATTGGAAAGTGCCACAACATCGCCATCGGTACGAGAACCGCCGATAAAGCTACCGCCGTGTGCCCAAACGATCAACGGACGTGCTGTTTCGGTGTCACCGGTTGGCTCGTAAATATCCATGGAGAGATTCACGTTATTGCCAAGGAAGTTGGAGTTTTGTCCGAACTGAACCCCACTGGTAACGGTCACGTTGGGGAACAATTCTGTACTGTAACGTCCCTGGTCACAAGGAGTCTGAGCCGAAACGCCCAGTGTGATGGAAATCAATGAAAGGGTGATGTAAAAATGTTTCATAGTTCTGTGTTTGATTTATGGAAAGAATATCCCGCTGAACTTTGTTGGGTCCGCAAAGGGGATGTGTGCATTGTATGTTTGGTTAATTGCTTTGATATACTCGTTTGCAAGCAGCGCATTGCCTCGAGGATTGAGGTTGCGTCCGTCAAGGGAAAAAGCTCCTCCCGAGACAAACGTAGTGTTGAGCGAAATGCCGTTGTACACAATTCCTGTTTTCAGGGAGGCATACAGGGAATTTACGTCTGCCAGCCCCAGTCCGTATGTATTGGCCCTGGTCGAAATCACATTGTTGTAACCGTCAATCGCTTGTCGGATCGTGTTGATTTCGTCGAGTGTTAGTATGTACTTATCAGGGATTGGGACGATGGATCCCATACCGTAACATTTTACAGAGTCCAATGGAATGCTCAACAGAATTAGTTCGCCCTCAACCATTTTTCGGACGCCATAAGGTTCCGAAGCATCTTCGATCGCGAATGGATTTTCACCTTCCTGAAAATAGATGCCCAGTGGGTTAAAGACAAGATTCAGACTATTGGCATTGTCTGCTGTAAGTGTCAGTCCATTGTATGGAATGGTTGTGAAATAAGGGAAGTCCGTAATGTCCGGAATATTACCCAAAACACCGGTGGCTCCATTACCTGTAAGCGCCTGTAGTGCTTCGTCCAGAGAACCGTCAAAACCAACGCCTGCAACTCCGTTTACCGGAGGAGGAAGCGTGGAGGTGCCGCCGCTCAACGCATAGGCAAGAACATCTTCATCTCCCAGTTGCATCGTAAAGAAGGTCGGAGAAACAGTCATAGCATCCTGAAGCACTGAGGTCCCTGTGCCTGAGGCCATTCTCGAAAAATACGGGTTCGCCCATGAGTTCGCCGGATTTCCATACCCGGAAACGTTGATGTTTAGCGAAGTCATGCCCGGAACTCCCATATTATTGAACGGTCCCAGTGTTGAATACAGGTTGTCCTGAAAAATGCTGATGTCACCGCTGGCTGCTACCCGAACAGGGGAAAGTGAGGTTTCATTGTTACAGTCGGTTTTGTATCCCAGCACGAGCGGTGCGTTTCCTTCCATACTACATCCCACGGAGATGTCCGAAACAACAGGTGCCAGAAAGGCCAGTTCCTTCACCTGGGCCATCTGACCTGCCAATATATTGGGAAACGAGTAGTACTGACTTTCGTAGGTCAGTCCGTCATCCGAATAACCGGCTGTTGCAGATCCGCCGATCGCTACATAACGACTGGCGTCAACGCTTCCCATCGACAATTCCTGTGAGTCAATGTCAGGCTTACAGGCACTGGTCAGGAGTGCTGAAACGAAGAGGATATGATAGAATTTCTTGTTCATGTTCAGAATTGATAACTGATGGATAGTCCAGGAGCATACACCCGTGTGCGGAAGGTGCCGCTCAGGTTCGTTTCCAGGTTTGTGTCTTCTCGTTGGACCTCCGTGTAGAGGAACGAGGCGTCCAGTGTCAGATGTTTCCCAATGGTGTATCCCAAACCAAGCGTATAGTTGATCCGATTGGCATCCGGGGTTTCAGGAGTCACGTAACCGTCCTGAACCGGAGACATGGCATAACCGATCCCTGCACGAATGAACAACTTGTCAATCGCCTCGTATTGTGCGCCAAAACGAAAAGCAAAAGTGTTTTTGTACATGCGGGGTGAACGCGTGTCTTCCAGCGATTCCGTATTGTTTTCATAATCGAAAGCCAACGTATCGTAGACTTTCCAACCAACAAAATTCACGTCCAGTGCCAGATCCAGCTTTTCACTTACAGAAGAGGCGAGTCCCAATGTGGCTACCTGCGGAAGTGGCAAGGTCCCGCTGAAGCTTCCGTCCGGAAATTTGTCATCCAGGGAGTTCGGAACATAAAAAGTTGCTGTACCCGATGCAAGTTTCATTTTTACGCCGGAACGATAGGTTAGGCCGATCTTCAGGTAAGAGGCAATGTCAAAATAAGCACCTACGTTAAACCCGAATCCTTGTCCGGTACCGGCCAGTTCAACGTGCCCGTAGGTGTCGCCACTTGGGTTGAAGCCCTGGTCCTGAATGGGAAGCTTTTTTTGCAGGTTAACTTTTCCGTAACTGTATACGAAGCCGGCTCCCAGTCCGATCTTGTCGGTAATTCGGTAACTGACGGTCGGTTGAATGAAGATCGACAACAGTTGAAGACGGGTCAGTGCAAAGCGGCCGCTCCAACCCATTTCCCACTCTACGGTACTTCCGAACGGAGTATAAGCGGCCAGTCCCAGTTTTAGCCGGCTGCTGTCTTTCACTTCAAAAAGACCATACGCCGTAAATGGAGTGCTGACGGGAGATGTCGTATACCATTTTTGTTCCGTGTTGTTTTCCAGAAAAATTCCTTTGGGAATGGTCAGTGTGGTTCCGAGTTGAACAGAATTGGTGTTGACAAAAGAAGCTCCGCCGGGATTAAAGAACAGGGAAGATGCATCTTGCATAAGTGCGGTTCCGGCACTTGCCATTCCTTGTTGAACCTGTCCCTGAAGATTAACCTGGAAGCCCTGGGAATGCGAAATCACAGGGGAAAGTGCCGCTAGCACCGAAAAAAGGAAACGAAATGTCGCTGACAAAGTGGGTAGTTTTCGTGAAAATTGTGTCGAGTCAAGTGGTGTGAATGTAGCGGTTTTTGAAAGGATTTTCAAATTTTTGCATGCGAAACTGATGAGCGGCAGTAAATTAAGATGGTTGGAACTCAGATTATTTCGTATCCCTTGTGTCGTATTCTGAAGATTCTGTTTATCTTTGCACCCCTGTCTCGGGTAGGCAGATTAGTAATTATCATTTATAAACAGAGGTTTCGTACCTCAAACTGTAAAAACACATGGCAACTAAAATTAGATTGCAAAGACACGGTAAGAAAGGGAAAGCTTTCTACCACATTGTAGCTGCAGACAGCAGATCAAAGCGTGATGGACGTTTCATCGAGAAGATCGGAACGTACAATCCAAACACAAATCCTGCAACAATCGACATCAACTTTGACAGTGCGTTGAAGTGGGTTCAGGTTGGTGCTGAGATGACTGATACAGCGCGTGCGATTCTTTCGTACAAAGGTGTATTGTACAAAAACCACCTGATCAAAGGAGTGGCAAAAGGAGCGTTGACCGATGAGCAGGTTGAAGAGCGTTTTGCTGCATGGTTGAACGAAAAAGAAGGTAAAATTGCCAAGAAGACAGATGGTCTTGCTAAAGATGCTGAGAAAGCGCGTGCAGAGCGTGCAGCGGCTGAGAGCAAAGCTTCTGAGGAGCGTGCAGCTGCCATCGCAGCGAAAAATTCTCCTGAAGAAGTTGTAGAGGAAGCTCCGGCAGCGGAAGGTGATGCACTTGAAGAAGGTGATGCACTTGAAGCAGAAGCAGCTCCTGAAGCGGAAGCAGCAACTGAAGAGGCTCCTGTAGCAGAAGAAGCACCAGTTGAAGAACCGGCGGCTGAAGCAGCTCCAGCTGAGGAACCAGTAGCTGAAGAGGTTCCGGCTGAAGAACCAGCTGCAGAAGCTCCTGAAGCAACTGAAGAGGAAGAGCCAAAGGCAGAATAATTTTACACTGAATGAATAAAGCAGATTGCTTTCATTTAGGATACATTGCGAAACTTCACGGATTTAAAGGTGAAGTTTCGCTGTTTTTGGACGTTACCAATCCGGAAGACTATGCAACCCTGGATGCGTTTTTCGTAGATTTTAACGGTCAGTTGACCCCATTCTTTGTAACGTCCATTCAACTGACAAATCGTGGGTTTGCGAGAGTAAGACTCGAAGGCGTAGACGACGAAAACTCGGCGCGACGTCTGCTGAGGAAAGACGTTTACCTGCCTGCTCAGATCCTGCCGAAGTTGGAAGGGATTCATTTTTATGATCACGAGGTTGTCGGCTTTGCGGTAATTGATGCAGCGCACGGTAATATCGGAACTGTAGAGCAGGTGATCGATCTGAAGACAAATCCTTTGTTGCAGGTGATGAAA
>JBNKYR010000199.1:0-7358 GCA_050300995.1 Crocinitomicaceae bacterium
TATGGCCGCCCTGGTAACTGGATACCGCGATTCCCTGGACATCCTCTTCAATGGCAGCTTTCACGATCTCCTTAACTGATCGGTTGTGTCCGAGATGGATCACCTCTACACCGGTGTCCTGGAGAATCCTGCGCATGATATTGATGGCAGCATCATGCCCATCGAAAAGAGAGGCTGCTGTAACGATCCGTACTTTGTTTTTTGGGATATAAGGGGCTATTTTTTCCATACGTATTCCTCGCTTGAAGCTTTTGAAAAAAGCAGTGCAAAAGTAGTTATTTCGGTTGATTTTAGGAAGTCCGAAAAGTGTTCTCCGATAAGCCCCAAAAAACCAATGATTTCGATGAAATGCCCGAACTTTATATTTTTATCCCAAAATCCATCCTTTGTCAGCTACTGAACAAACCGTTTCTTTTTTTTGGTTCCGCCGCGATTTGCGACTGGAAGACAATGTCGGACTCACCGCTGCCCTGCAATCAGGTCGGAAGGTTGTGCCTCTTTTTATTTTCGATGACGAAATTCTTTCCGAACTTGATCCGGAAGACGCAAGGGTAACGTTCATTTACCAGCGGCTTGAGGCGATCCACAACGAGCTGAAAAAGTACGGAAGCGGCCTGCTTTGCCTCAAAGGAAAACCCCTTGATATTTGGAAGCAGCTCCTTGATCGGTTCAATATCGAAGCGGTTTACACCAACCGGGACTACGAACCTTATGCGCGACGCCGCGACAGGGATGTATTCGATCTTCTGAAAGAATCCGGTATTGTGATGCATACTTTCAAAGACCAGGTAATCTTTGAAATAGACGAAGTCCTGAAAGCTGACGGGGCACCTTACACCGTGTTCACACCGTACAGAAATGCATGGATGCGTCTGTTCGTTCAACCGGCGCCATTGCCAGTTGTGAATTTCGACAACTTCCTCCAACAGGACATTGCCTTTCCTAAGCTTGGTGAGATCGGCTTTCAAACATCCACGATCCGCGTTCCTGATTTCACACTCGAACATCTGGACGAATATGCGCTCGTTCGGGATTACCCTGCCCTGGATCAAACCAGTCACCTCAGCACACATCTACGCTTTGGAACGGTAAGCGTTCGCGATATCATTCGCGGTCTTCGGCGAGAGCACAAATCATTTATGAATGAGTTGATCTGGCGGGAGTTTTTTATGCAGATCCTCTACCATTTTCCAAAAGTTGTGCAATCCAGCTTTCGCCCGAAGTACGACGCCATCCGTTGGCGAAACAACGAAGAGGAATTCAAGCGCTGGTGCAACGGAACAACCGGATATCCAATGGTTGACGCCGGAATGCGCGAGTTGAACAAAACCGGACTCATGCACAACCGTGTGCGTATGGTTACAGCCAGTTTTCTCTGTAAACACCTACTCATCGACTGGAGATGGGGCGAAGCATATTTCGCTCAAAAACTGCTGGATTACGACCTCTCGGCTAACAATGGCAACTGGCAGTGGGCCGCAGGAACGGGTTGCGATGCAGCCCCTTATTTCCGCGTGTTTAATCCTACGGAGCAGCAGAAAAAATTCGATCCTGACATGGTTTACATCCGTAAGTGGATTCCCGAATGGGGAACCCTGAACTATCCCGAACCAATGGTGGAACATCGTTTTGCACGCCAGCGGGCACTGGACACATATGCAGCTGCCGTGAAATAAACTCCGATCCTGCTCAGCTCTTTCTGAACCTCATAATTTCAGCCCGTTTTGCACCAATTCCGGAAATGTGTATTGTGTTCGGTCCCGTTATAATTCGTAAGAATGATTAACTTCGGTAAGCAAATCAACCTTACTACTGTGAAAATTATCTTAGCGCTCCTATCAATTTTATGTATTTCCGCTATTAGCAATGCTCAGGTCGTTGCTGCTGGCTATGGTCACACGCTTACCATTTGTGCAGATAGCACCGTGATGGCATTCGGAAGCAACATTACAGGTCAACTTGGAAATGGAACAACCTCATCCAGTAATTTGCCTGTGCCTACTTCGAATCTGACTTCTGTTATCGCTGTTTCCGCAGGTGATAATTTCAGCATGGCACTTAAATCGGACAGTACAGTTTGGACATGGGGGAATAATGGCTCCGGACAATTGGGAAATGGAACCTTTACACAAAGTAATGTTCCCGTTCAGGTGCAGGGTTTGACAGGAGTTGTCAGTATTTCTGCAGGAGGAAGTCATGCCATTGTAGCTAAAGCTGACGGAACGCTGTGGACCTGGGGGAATAATAATTCAGGCCAGGCCGGAAATGGAACCGCAGGAGTAAATAGCAACGTCCCCACCATCGTGACCGGATCAGCAGGTTTTGTAAAAGTATCCGCAGGTGTGAATCATAACCTTGCACTTAAAAATGACGGAACTGTATGGGCAATGGGAACCGGAACGGTAGGAACACTGGGGACCGGAAACTCAGCATCATCATTCGTGCTCGTACAATCGAACACCCTTCCCGGAGTGACGGATATTGCATCCGGACAGAATTTCTGTATGGCCTTAAATGCGGACAGTACCGTTTCAGCATGGGGACTGGGAACATTCGGTCAAATCGGCAATGGAAGTAACACCAACCAGTTTTCCCCTGTTCAGGTAAATTCGCTAACCCAAATAACTTCTTTGGCACAGGGTAGTTTTGCCATGCACGGCATTGCACGCAGAGCAGATGGAACAATTTGGGTTTGGGGAAACAACGATAACGGTCAGTTGGGTGACGGAACATTAACCAACAATAATTCACCTTTTCAACTTTCAGCGCCGTCCGACATCGTGGAAGTCGCGATTGGTAACATTCATTCCGTGGTAATAAAAAGCGATGGAACAACCTGGGCCTGGGGTTCGAATAATTTTGGTCAGATTGGAGACGGAACCAATATTGATACAAATGTTCCCATTGTAGTATCCGGGAACTGTACAGCGGCTACTCCATGTATTACGACCTACGGCACTGCGAATGTTACCGAATGTGATTCCTACACATGGATTGATGGGAATACCTATACCGCAAGTACCAATTCACCTACTTACCAGACCCAAAACGCGAATGGTTGTGATTCGATCGTGACTCTCAAATTGACCATCAACAATTCATCAACTTCTTCGATAGTTGCTTCAGGAGTAGATTCTTACGTCTCTCCGAGCGGTGCGATCTATACCAGCCCGGGCAATTACGTTGACACGATCCAAAACGCTGCCGGGTGCGACAGCATCATATCCATTCACCTCACTTTGGAACACACCGGTCTAAACGAATTGGAAAACCATCCGGTTTCAATTTACCCCAATCCGACGTCGGGGCTCCTGACGCTTAAGGGATTGGACAAACTGCAAGGTATCCGGGAATTACAGATTCTATCCGTAACCGGTACAATTGTTTTCGAACAGAATGAACCAGCAACTACCATAAACGCTTCTGAGCTTGAAGAGGGAATCTACATGATTCAAATCAAACATGACAGGGGCATTGAAACCATTCGATTCCTTAAAAACCAGGTGTCTGTCTTCTTCGAATGATAAAAAGTTGACGGTATAAGGCCTTGCGAAGTTGACTGTACATTGAAGAGATTTTAAGCCTCAGGTCTTCAAAAGATTTCGAAAGTCACTCTTGTCAACCTAAACCGTTCATACATAAAATCATCACAGGGCAGGATTTGTTCCTATCTTTGAGAAAGGTATGAGTAAGAAAAAATCTCCAATTGCACACCAGCTGGTATTCATCCTGATGGCATTTGTCGTCTTCCCGGTTTTCGGACAATCCATCTCCGGGCGCAAACCCTTCAGCATCGGCGAGCAAGTACAATTTCACTCCGCAATCCTGGAGCAGGACCGTATACTGAACGTCTATCTCCCGGCTTCTTATCATGAAGACAGCACGCGCAATTACCCTGTTATTTACCTCCTTGACGGTTCGGAAGATGAAGATTTTATTCACATTGCCGGGCTCGTTCAATTCGGTTCCTTCTCGTGGATCAGTGTGGTGCCGGAGTCCATTGTGGTCGGTATTCAGAACATTGACCGCAAACACGATTTCACCTGGCCGACGAATAATGCACAAGACAAGACTGATTTTCCGACGACCGGGGGATCAGCAGCTTTTATCCGGACCATTGCAGACGAAATTCAGCCACTCGTGCGCACGGAATATCGTTGCACAAACGAATGCATGTTGATCGGGCAATCACTGGGCGGCCTGCTTGCGACTGAAATACTACTGAAGCGTCCTGAACTCTTCAACACCTATATGATCGTGAGCCCAAGTCTTTGGTGGGATAACGAATCACTCCTCAATGCCGTGGTCCCGTCAGGTGTGCAACAAACAGAAGTGTACATCGCAGTAGGAAAAGAAGGCGATGTAATGGAACGCGTGGCGAGAACGCTTCACACAAAATTATTGAACTCCAGCTCAAGGCCTGCCCGCACCGAATTTTCATTCTTCCCGGAACACGACCACGGAGACGTGCTTCACCAGGCAATCTATGATGGCTTCAAAAAATTCTCATTGCCACCGGAAACCCCGGAAGGCAACTGATCACTTTTAAATTTCCTGAAATGAAAAATCTTACGTTTCTGTTTTTATTTCTTTTTGTCGCACCGATCGGTATAGGACAGATTACTTCCGAATTCATCGATTCCCTTGTACAAAGTGCACTGGATAAAACACCTCAGGCCGGGGTGGCAATTGCGGTAGTGAAAGACGGAGAGGTCATCCACAGCAAAGGTTACGGCCTCCGTTCGGTAAAAACGGGAGAAAAAGTAGATGAAAACACGCTGTTTTCCATTGCTTCCAATAGCAAGGCCTTTACCACAATGGCTCTCGGTATGTTGATTGACGAGGGAAAGCTCTCCTGGACAGACAAAGTCGTACAGTACATCCCTGAATTTGAAATGTACGACCCGTATGTAACAGCCCACTTTACAATTCTCGACCTTGTTACACACAGAAGTGGACTCGGACTGGGCGCCGGGGATCTGATGTTCATCCCGGATGGCTCTGATTTTACCGTAGACGACGTTGTTCGCAGTTTTCAGTACCAGACTCCAGTATCCGAATTCCGCACCAAATATGACTACGACAACCTGTTGTACATTGTTGCCGGAGAAGTAATCCATCGGGTAAGCGGAACACCCTGGGACAGCTTCATTGAACAACGCATAATGCGCCCGTTGGGAATGTCTCGTTCCGCAGGATATTTTGAAAATGTGAAAGACCTCAAAAATGTCGCAATGCCCCATTCGAATGAACATGGGGAACTTCGTCAGCTGGAGGTTTACCGCGACCCAAACAAGTTGTTTGGTCCTGCAGGCGGAATCTATGCGAGCGTTAACGATCTGACAAAATGGATGCTATGCAATCTTAACGGAGGAACCCTCGGCGAAACAAAACTTGTCTCCGAAGACATTCATCGAGAACTCTGGACCCCCTACACCAATATCGGATACAATGCAACTCCGAAAGATCCGTACCGTTCACACTACAAAGCGTACGGACTAGGCTGGAACCTTACGGATCAGAACGGCTACACAATTGTCAGTCACACCGGAGGAATGCCGGGCATGCTTTCGCACACCATACTGATCCCCGAATTGAATGTCGGTATCGTAGTGCTGACCAATACGGCTCCCGGAGGTCTCGGCTATTACTCCCTGACTCATGCCATCAAAGATGAATTTCTCGGAATGGATCGTCGCGATTGGGTGGGCAGCATTGCTGACTGGGCAGTAAATGATGAATCTGAAAGCGACGAAGTGGTGAATGCTGTCTGGGAAACCGTAAAAAAGGCAAAGGCACCGAATCGTTCTGATTACATGGGGACGTACGAAGATGATTGGTTTGGTGAGGTCACCATCGGCGAACGAAATGGCAAACTATGGTTCACTTCCAGGCGCTCTCCAAAACTGAATGGCGAAATGTTCTACTATCAGGCGAACACTTATGCCGTCAAATGGGAATATCGTGAAATGAACTGCGACGCTTTTGTCAGCTTTACGCTGGATGAAAACGGAAAAGCGACCTCATTTGTCATGAAAGGTATTGCACCAAACATGGACTTCAGTTTTGATTTTCAGGATCTGGATTTTCACCGAATCGAAAACGACAAAGAATGATGACAGCAAAAGAACTCATCCAACATCTCGGATTGGAAGAACATCCCGAAGGCGGTTATTACCGGGAGACGTACCGTAGTACCGAAACGATTCCAGTGACAGCCCTTGAGGGGTATGCCGGTGAACGAAATTACAGTACGGCAATCTACTTTCTGCTGACTTCGGAAAACTACAGCGCCTTTCACCGCGTACGACAAGATGAGCTTTGGCATTTTCACCAGGGTTCACCGATTGAATTACACATGATCTCTCCGGAAGGGGAACACAATAAGGTCATCATCGGGAACAATGTGATCGCTGGTGAACAACCCCAAATGACTGTACCGGGAGGATACTGGTTTGCCGCACACGTCATCGAAGAAAACGGTCATTCACTGGTTAGTTGTACCGTAGCACCCGGATTCAATTTCAACGATTTTGAACTGGCCGAACGCCAGCTTCTCACTGAGCAATTTCCACAACATAAAACACTGATATCCAGTTTTACGCGTAGCTGATCAAGCGTTAACATCCGGTATTTTATTTCATCACGATTTGATAACAATGGGGTAATCGCCTTCCCATGTTCGGTGCCTAATTTTGTCATAACTGAATAATTCAAGATGATGAACGCCATTCATGAAATTATGACAAAGTTGCCGATCAACGACCTTAATCTCTACGAAGAAATGGGAAATGCTGCGATCCGAAACGGAGACATGGAAGAATGCATGAAATGGTACATGAAAGGTCTGGCCAAAGCACGTGAATTGAAGAACAGCGAAAAGGCGAAAAAATTCTCTCACTTGCTGGTCACTCTCCTGTAAGCATCCCCCTCCATACAACCATAACACAGAAAAATAGCCGCATTGCGGTTATTTTTTTTCATGGCTGTCCCAAAAATATCGCGAGCAACTCTTCTTTTGAAGCACCTGATCGGAGCTCCTCCTGAAGGCTTCGAATGATCGTATCACCCGGATAAACTTCAAGGTACGATGAAAGCTGCTCGTCCAGATCTGCATTCATTTCTCCTTCAATTCCACAATGAATCGCAATCCGGTAAGCCTTCTTTTCCGATGGAAATTTGTGTTTTCCACCTTGACTCCATTTTCTCCACGGACAGATTTTCTTTAGTGCTTGCTGCTACTGTTTTGCCAAACTGATTTTTGCTTGCCGGCTGCTTTCCCCAGTGCTGAGTTTCTCCATCTCCAAGGTTTGCACACCGGCCAGACCTGAGCTGCCGGACTGATTTTTCTTCTCATG
>JBNKYR010000200.1:0-7328 GCA_050300995.1 Crocinitomicaceae bacterium
TATTCCGTTTTCAGTGCAAAGTTTAGCAACGGAAGTAGTTATATTGAATTCAGATTCAACAAACTCCCCGTAACGGGCATGTACTATATGGTTAACATCATGGACATGGACCCGCAAGAAAATGAAAATCAGATATGTTTCGTATCACAATATGGCGAGGACATTTATCTTTCTGCTGGCACCAGTGATCCCCAGATTTATGTTGAAAATAACACCGATGAATTGGTCATTTCCTACTGTGATATTCCGCTACAGCAATTCCAATATGATCAGACTTTACATGCCTACGTAGGCAACGGTCCGGGCAACGTTCTCTACCGCAAAAAGTACTAATTCGGAGTTCCTCAATAAATATCCCTGGAATCCCATAAATTTGCATCATGACGGGAACACTGATCGGAATTGCCACGCGTGAAAAGCGCAGAGCTCCAATGCAAACGCATGATGAAGCAAACATCACGTTCGGGAAGGGAGTTGGGGAAGACAGCAGAGGTGTTTTCCGAAATCATCGACAGGTAACCGTTCTTTCCTCCGAGGTTTGGTTGCAGGTGTGCGCTGAAATGGGAATCGAAATGCCATGGACAACACGCCGCGCCAATTTGCTCATTGAAGGGATTTCACTTGCACATACGACTGGAAAGAAAATCAAAATCGGAAGTTGCATACTCGAAATTACCGGTGAGCTGGAACCTTGCAATCGCATGGATGAACAATTTGAAGGACTGACAAAAACCCTAACTCCGGACTGGCGTGGTGGAGTTACCTGCCGGCTTCTTGAAGAAGGCATCGTCCATTTGAATGATAAGGCCGAACTGATCGATTAAGCAATCCGGAAACCAATTACGCAAAGGTCATCTACCTGTTCCAAATCTCCCTTCCAGGCCTCGAATAACTTATCCAGATGTTCTTTTTGTTCTGTCATTGACAAATGGTTGATCTCTAACAATACACGCTTGAATGCAGCGTATTTGAATTTCTTCCCATGCTCACCACCAAACTGATCGGCAAAACCATCCGTTGAAAGGTACACCGAATCTCCTGGATACAATGGAACTTCCCACTCTGAAAAAGGATCCATTTTTGCGTAAAGACCAACAGGCTGTTTATCTCCTTTCAGTTCAATCAGTGATACTCCTCCCAACTCAAGGATCAATGAGTATTTGTCGCGGTCGATCAATTCGTTCTTTCGGATGATCCACAGTGGATTATTGGCTCCGGAATAAAGCAGTTTCTTCTTATCCTTCGAAAGGGCGCAAAGGACAATGTCCATTCCGTCCACGACCATATCCCCACTCTTCTCAAACCGGCGGATCACCAGTTCTCTTGTTTTATCGAGAATACGCGCCGGAGAGGTCAGCCCGAACTCATTTACCGCCTGATTGAGCGCATTACTGCACACCACACTTACCATGGCCCCCGGAACACCG
Source organism: Crocinitomicaceae bacterium (assembly GCA_050300995.1). Classification (GTDB taxonomy): domain Bacteria; phylum Bacteroidota; class Bacteroidia; order Flavobacteriales_D; family Crocinitomicaceae; genus UBA4466. Next base: position 1,428 of record JBNKYR010000200.1, read on the forward strand.
TGCCCGGTACAATCTGCCGCCGCAATCAGGATTACATCTTCTTTCGCCTCGAACCAGTGAAAATCTCCGCTTACCACATCCTTTGGCTTATACAGCAGGAAACTTTCCGGTAACTGATCATTCACCTCTTCCCTCGTCGGCAAAATAGCAGTTTGCAGGCGGCGCGCGTAGTTGATGGAATCCGAAATAGAACGGTTGTGTTCCTCCACAATCTCCTTCTGCTCGTTGATCTGCCGGTTCTTATCCGAAAGGATTTCGTTCATCTTGCGGCTCCTGCGATTCGACAACACAAAGAAAAACAGTGAAACAAGTACAACGATCAGCCCGATCACACTCAGATAAATATAGTTCTGCTTCTTGTTGATCTCCTTCTGATCAGCCAGACGACCTTCCGCAAAGCGATTGGCCAGTTTCAGACTGTCGTTAAAACTTTTTGTTTCCCATTGGAAACGAATGTCCTGAGCGATGAGATCGTTGGTATGTTTCTTCGCATCGGAAATTTCTTTCAGTTCAAGGAAATTCTCCAGGGCGAAATATGCTGAGTCATACCGTCCGATCCTCGAATTGTAATTTGAATACAACTTGAAATAGCTTTCCGATAAATACTCAAGGTCATTGGCATGAATATACTCGTAGGCCTGTTCCAGAATATGCCCCAGACTATCCGTAGACAACTTATCGAAACGTTCCTTCCCGATATCCAGAATCAGCTTCACCTCACCGTCCACATCTCCCAATTTCTTTCGAATCTCAAGAGATTTATGCAACATGGCGTTTCGTTGCTCTTCGGTCAGATCGGTTCCTTTCATCAATGCGTATTCATGGAGCGTTGACGCAAGACCATACGGATAATCCTCGGTTTTATAGACATCCAGTGCCTTCTTAAAATAATAAATCGCACTATCCTGATGTCCGAGTGAATTATGCAAGGTACCCAGTGTATTATAGGCAATCGCTACGCCAACCATATTTTGAGCATCAAATTCATAACTGAGACTTGCATACTCATACTCCAGTGCTTTATCGTACAAACCTATTTCCTGGAAGATCGCGGCAATGTTGTGAAGGGCGTAGGTTCTTCCCTCTTTCGCCCATTCCAGAGCCTCTTTATCAGGTTTCGAAGCAATGATCTTGTCGTTGGCAGCCAGAGAAAGTTGCTGGTAGTCCAGGCTTTTCTGGAACTCATTCATATCCAGGAAGGAGTTTCCAAGGTTTCCATACGCATCTGCCACTCCCTGTTCATTTCCTGCCCTTTTCAGAAAGGCCAGCGACTTATAGAATTGGGCGTTGGCATCCTTGAACCGCGAACAATCCTGGTAAAACCAACCTTTGAACTGATGTGCCCTCCCCTTCAGTTCATCGCTCCCTGTGCGGTAGGCAAAGAAGAGTGCAGAATCGGTATAGATCCGCGACTTCATCGTATCCTTGTACTCAAAATCCTGAAACTTCCTGAAGTAATACGACGCCCTGATAGAATCCTTCGTATGATTCTGTCCCAGACCCAAACCAGGGAATAATAGAAGTGATAACAGGATAAGTAGCAGCCAACCGGTTCGCATAAAACAAATGTAAAAAATCTGACGGCAGATTTGATGTTGATATCCCTGAAACGAAATTTCATTCTCAGAGACAACCGTTAACATCAATGTTACGTATTATTAATACTGAGTTAATACAATGCTTCTTGCCCATGAATCGTGCATTTATACTTCTTCTGTTTCTTACGCTTTCCGCCATCGGTTCATTGCCTGTGTTTGCCCAGGAATGGGAATGGCTGCATCAGGCCGGAGGGTTCCGATCGGACAAAGGAACGACCATCGTTACCGACGCAGATGGAAACATTTATTTTACAGGCTATTACAATGAAGAAGGAACTTTCGGACCATTCAATACCGGATATTCCTACCAGCATAGTAAGGAGACTTTTGTCTGTAAAATGGATCCCGATGGAAATTTCCTCTGGGTGACGAATGCTACCAATTACTACGACGACAGAGGGCTGGGCCTTTGCGTTGACCCGCAGGGCAATGTTTACGTAACAGGAACATGCTGGGGCGGACTCAATTGGCCTCCGCTGAACGTTTACAATACCAGTTCATATACAGATCAGGTGTACGTGACCAAAATAGATCCCAACGGCAACGTGGTTTGGATGAAAAATGCCGGTGTGAATGAAACGGATGTGAATTGGACAACCCTTAACGGAAGTGGTCAGACCTTGTACAACGATGATCATGGGCTGGATATTGAATGTGACAGCCAGGGAAACATCTATGTCACAGGATTCAATTCTAATGTTTCGGATACGGAAATCCGCTATGCCTGGTTTGACAATATCAGCTACCCGATTCAACCAATGGATTCGGTAGCCTTTCTTGCAAAACTGTCCAACGATGGCACCTGGCAATGGGTGAAGACTTTCGATGGTCTGGACGGATTCAATCAGCAACGCGACAACGGACTCGCCGTTGACGATGAAGACAACGTGTATGTTGTCGGTGGATTCAGCGGCACTGCCCAATTCGGTACGGACGTGCTCCAAAGTGAAAACGGAACTTCTGATATTTATGTCGTCAAGTACGACAGTGACGGAAACTATCAATATGTGAATCAGGTAGGTGATTCGCTGGGTGCACGTGCGGATCAGATCTGCTGGGGTCAGGACGGTAACATGTACCTTACCGGTGAATTTCGTTCCAAAGTACTGTTCGGAACGGACGATCTGAACAACTACGGAAGTGCAGGTGACAAGGACATCTTTGTGGCTAAAATGTCTAAAGACGGACAATGGGGATGGGCTACAAAGGCCGGTTCCAAGCAAGGAGGTGACCGTGGGATCGGAATTTGTGCAAACGATCAGGGAAATATTTTTGTTTGCGGGCAGTTCCGTGGAGATGCCAAATTCAGTGACATTGAAATTTCCGCAGGTCCCGACAGTACGCAGTTCTTCGTTGGGATGATCAACAATGCCGGTATCTGGCAATGGGTACTTCAGGGAGGAGGCCCTTTAAAAGATCGCGCAAATAGTGTAGCTGTGGACACGGCCTGCAACCTTTATGTAACCGGTTACTTCAAAAATTCAATGCTGGCAGATACGCTTTCGCTCACCTCCTATTCGAACATCGACATGTTCATCGCAAAGATTTCCAATGCCTGCGAAGGACAGGGACCATCTGCACCGCCGGAAGAACCTACTGAGGAGGAAGTATTCACCTTCCAGCCAACTAACGTATTTACACCTAACGGAGATGGCAAAAATGATCTGCTTTACTTCTGTCAGAACTGTAACGTCGAAAGCCATGTCGTCATTCTCAACCGTTGGGGAAATGTTGTCTTCGAAGCAAACGACATTAACACTCCCTGGAATGGCAATAATAAAAGTGGCGAGCCCGTTGTGGATGGCACCTATTTCTACCACATTGACATTGAATTCGAAAACGGCGAAAAAGAGCGCAAAAGCGGATTCATCTCACTGGTTCGCTAAAGCTGTGGCATAATCATTGCTTTGCCAGGACGCAGAAGTTATCTTATGAAATTACCTTTTGTTGTCCTTCGTTTTACTTATCATTACCCGTCAACATTTTCGCTTGTTACTGATAGCAATGCGAAAGACATCTTCGCCGGGAATATCAACTCAAATGCTTTTAGCGGGCACATCTGCTCAGGTCAGATCGTGAAAGACATTCAAGTCGAAAATTCAATTAACACACTAATTAACAGTTCAATAACAAAGATGTAGAGAGAGTGTAGAGATCAAAACTTATGATATACCCCGGATTATATTTTCCTTTGTATCGAAAACAGAAATAAAAACCCAATTAATACCAGAACAATGAAAAACACAACTACCGTTCAACTGATTGCCGGATGTTTGCTAAGCGCCGGTCTAAGTTTTGCTCAGGATCTTACCAAATACGAAACCATCTATTATCAGGATGCCCAGCCATTAGAACTTGAAGGTGATGGTAACGGCGTAACCATTGAAATCAAAAATATCGTTTCCCAAAAGGACAACGCCAAGTTTGCATTAAAGATCATCAACGATGGAAAAGACATCATCGTTTACGATCCATCCAAATCTACATTTAGCACATTTACCGCAGGTGAAACGCACCCGAATGAAAAAGAAATGATCGTAACTCCAGGGAAAAACAAGAGCAAAACGATCAACGTGTCGGGAGCTACCGGTGATATGCGACAGGAAGCTGTAGCTTATGAAACCGGAGGATTTTTCCGCGTGCCGATTGAAGGAACAACAGCCGAAGCCGAAGATTATCAGCTGCCTCCTTCAAAAAACAGTTTCACCATCGGAAACTTTGACGTGGTAATGAAGGGCTACAAGGCGACTACCGCTGAAGCAAGAGCACAATTCGAAGTAACTTACAATGGTGACGGTATCGGTCTCATCAACGCTTCTAACCTTTCTGTTCGTGCGAACCGTAAAAAAACAGATGAAGAAGTGATTTACGCAAACGACGACAAGAAGGCAGATGTGGAAATGCTTCGCAAAGGAGATAAGACCAAGTTCAACGCGGTATTCCATATTGAAGGACGCATTGTGGACATGCAGTTTGCAACGATGTACATTATCTGGAATGACACCTTCGTGGAATCCGAAATGCAACCGCTTGAATCTACGACGATCAAAATGAACTGGGATCCGGGATTGACTAACGGGAAGAATAAATAATCCGAAAGGAAATTTACCAAACGGGGAGCAGCGATTGTTCCCCGTTTTTTATTTCACTTCATTGGAATTCGTATTTTAGTTTCAATGGAAAATCTAAGAGACCTCTTTTTACTCAGCAAGGAATACAGGCATTTGAACCACGGTTCTTTCGGCGCCTGCCCCAAACCCATTTTTGAGAATTACCAACACTGGCAATTGGAACTGGAGCGAAACCCCGTCGATTTTTTTGTACGGAAAGGGAATGAACAACTTCAGCGTTCCAAAGAAGCACTGGGGACTTTTATCGGGGCCGATGCAGACGACATCGTATTTACCACAAACCCGACCTACGCGATCAACATCATTGCCAAGAGCCTGCAGTTGAATCCGGGAGACGAAGTCCTGTCCACCAATCATGAATACGGTGCCCTGGACCGAACCTGGAACTATTACTGTCAAAAGGCCGGTGCAAAATATATCCGTCAGGAAATCTCCATCCCGATCACCTCAAAGGAGGCTTTTCTCGAAGAATTCTGGAAAGGCTATTCTCCGAATACCAAAGCCATCTTCATCAGTCATATCACCAGCATGTCTGCCACGATCTTTCCTGTAGAAGAAGTCTGCCGTCGTGCCAAAGAACTCGGATTGCTGACTATTGTGGATGGTGCGCATGTACCCGGTCACATTCCGCTTGACCTTCGAACTTTGCAGGCCGATATCTATACAGGCGCCTGTCACAAGTGGTTACTCACCCCGAAAGGCTGTTCTTTCCTCTATGCAAAAAAGGACGTTCAGAACGATTTCGACCCGGTGATTATAAGTTGGGGATACGAAGCCGAATTCCCCGGAAAATCAAAATTCCTGGATTACCACCAATTACAGGGAACACGCGATTACGCTGCGTTTCTTACGGTTCCTGCAGCCCTGAATTTTCGGGAAGAATACAATTGGGAACAGGTTACGGCCCGCTGCCGTCAAATGATCCTCGATAATTACGAGGACCTTTGCAGTATTTTCGGAAGCACGCCGGTTTGTCCGGTCAACAGTGATTTTCTGGGGCAGATGTGTAGCATTGAAGTTCCTGTAAAAGACCCACTTCAGCTCAAGGCGCTGCTTTTCGATCAGTACAAGATTGAAATACCCGTCTTTCGCTTGCTGGATCGTGTTTATGTTCGACTCTCCGCACAAGCATACGTAACACAGGAAGACGTCGATTATTTAAAACAAAGTCT
>JBNKYR010000201.1:0-7322 GCA_050300995.1 Crocinitomicaceae bacterium
CGACGCAAATCTCCGAAGAAGTCAACCGGAGAAAGATAGCTGTCGATTATTCTTTTGTTAATTCATTCGCACGAATATGAAGGGTCTTTTATGACACATAAATCATATTGATATTCAACTATTTAAATAATTTTACTTCACTTAAAACAAGAAGTAAAATCTTCCCTTTAAAATCGCAGGCATCAACACCAACAAGAAGCTCATCGGTAAAAACATCGGATTGATCTTTTCAAAGCAAGTACTCATCGGTTGAAAACGCCATTTTCAGAGGGTTTTACAACTAAAACGATTCAGTTTTACGCGTTAAATTCTGATAACATCGGGTTAACGCACTTCTCTCACAATTCAGATTCTTTTGTACAAAAAAGAAGGACAATGGAATTTCTTCACAAGGAAGACGAATACAGGAAACATCTGCTCAACGCACAATTTGTACAACAAGGTTTACTGCCAAAGAAGCGTCATCTGAAACGAGTCTTTGCTTCCTCGTTTGCACTTTATCTGCCCAAAGAATTTATCTCGGGAGATTTCTATTGGGTCGGACGCAAAAATCAATACCGATACCTTGTTGTCGGCGATTGCACAGGACATGGAATATCCGCAGCATTAAGCGCAGTGCTGGCGCTGAACCTGTTCGAATACACAATCATGAACAAAGGACTTTCCAGCACCAATATGATTCTTGCGGAAATTGACAAACGTTATACCGAAAGCTTCACGGGAGCCTATAGTGACAGTTTTGACAATCCCTGGATCGATCTTTCCATTATCCGTGTGGACGATGAACATCAAACAATTCAGTTTTCCTCAGCCAACCGAAAAATGCTGCATGTTCGAAAAGGTCAATTCTCACATATTTACAAAGGCTCCGGATACCCGATCGGCGGATGGCAGATAAACAAAGAGCGCCTTTTCGATACGATAGAAATTGACTTTGAGCACGGAGACCTCGTTTTCCTTGGTTCAGATGGCTTTCAGGATCAATTTGGCGGCCCGTTTAATAAGAAATACGGTTCCGACAATCTGCACGAACTGCTGATTGACAATGCCGGATTGCCTATGGATGAACAAAAGGAAAAACTGCTGGATGAATTCGAAATGTGGCGAGGACATCTTGAGCAGACAGATGACATTTGTATCCTGGGCGCAGAACTTTAGTTTTAACAGTGTCGGATAATGAAATACTGTGTATTTTGTGTCCAAACCGAACACTGGATGAAGGAACTACTGAAAAAGACGCTCCAGGTCTTTGAATCAGGCGACAACGCAGAAATTTTCAATCAACTGAAAGACCTCAAACAGAAACTGGAACAGGTTTCCGGGATTCAGGCAGACGGCGAAAATGAGCGCATGAATATTGCCACAGATACAGGTATGGCGCTCGGCACAACCTGGGCAGCTGCCTGTTTGGACGATCTGAAGCGCACATCGGTATTCACGAGAGGACTGATACAATCCATCAAGGATAAGCTGGAGTCAGGAGTCCGTCCGGTTCAGGTATTGTACGCTGGCACCGGGCCATATGCTACGCTTATCCTCCCGGCACTGGCACATTTTTCTCCGGAAGAAGTACAATGCACACTTCTGGAAATCAACCCCATCAGTTTTGACCTGATGCAACACGTGATCAGCGAATGTGGCTTTGAAGAACACGTACAGGCATTTGTCAACGGAGACGCCTGCTCCTACACGCCGGATGTTCCTGCAGATATCCTTTTGACGGAAACCATGCAGTCAGCTTTGGCCGAAGAACTTCAGGTCCCCATAACGCTGAACCTGCTTCCACAGATGAAACCGGATGCCACCCTGATTCCTGAAAAGATCATTGTGTTTGCCGGATTGCGCAATATGTCCCGCTACATGGAAAATCCCGAAGCCACTGAACATCACTGTCGCCAGATAAGTCCTTTGTTTGAAATCAGCAAGGAAGCTATCCCGACGTATAATGGAGAGCCACTGTCTGAGATCCTTCATGCCAGAACCGTAAACATCACACCTGATACTTCAGGACAATTCGACCAATTGGTATTGTTAACAGACATACGCGTATATGGTGATGAGCGGATCCTGACCAACCAAAGCGGTCTCACAGTCCCTTTGTTATTACACGAATTCAGAGACGATCGCCCGGTGAAAATTCATTTTGCGTACCGGATTGCTTCGGGCATCGGATTTGACTATACCTTTGATCAGGATTGTGAATAAATCTTCATAACTCGGCGAAAAACAGCCGCTTCATGCGCAGATGAAATCTTAGTTTTGTTTCAAAATTGCCGTTATGAAATTCTTTATCGATACAGCCAATCTTGATGAAATCCGCGAAGCCAATGACATGGGAATCCTTGATGGTGTAACCACCAATCCCTCATTGATGGCAAAGGAAGGAATTACAGGTGAAGAAAATATTCTTCAACACTATATCGATATCTGCAATATTGTGGACGGTCCGATCAGCGCTGAAGTTATTGCTACGGATTACGATGGCATTGTACGTGAAGGAACGCATCTCGCCTCTCTGCATAAAAACATCGTGGTGAAAGTCCCGATGATCGAAGACGGCATCAAGGCTATCAAACACTTCTCACAGAAAGGAATCAGAACCAACTGCACGCTGATCTTCTCTCCAGGACAGGCCTTATTGGCAGCAAAGGCGGGAGCCTCCTACATCTCCCCTTTCCTTGGTCGTCTGGACGATATCTCCACAAACGGCATTGATCTGATTGCGCAGATCCGTCACATATACGACAACTATACATTTGACACGGAAATTCTCGCTGCTTCTGTTCGTCACCCAATCCATATTATTCAATGTGCTGAGATCGGTGCAGACGTAGCAACAGCTCCCCTGAAGGCGATTAAAGCCCTGTTGAATCATCCGCTTACAGATTCAGGGCTTGAGAAATTTCTGGCTGATTACGCCAAAGGAAACGCCTGAATCCGTACTCAAATCAATTGACAAGACGATCTTTTCGCCGTACCTTTGAAAGGTATGGACGAGGAACAAATTTCACAAGAAACAAAGCAAACCTACAAGGTCTCAGGAATGACCTGCGCTTCATGTGCAGTTAGTATCGAAAGCTACCTGAAAGCCGACAAACGGATTCAGGAAGTCATGGTGAACTATCCCAACCAAACTGTTTCCATTTCCTACGATCGTGAGCGAATCAGTGAGAATGACATCGCAAAGCTGGTCAGCGAAATTGGTTATACACTCCTGATCGGAAAAGACCGTGAAGAAGCAAATGAAGCATTCGAAGCGATGGAATCGAAACGGCTGAAAGTCCTCAAAAGACGACTCATTGTTGCAGCGATCCTCTCGACACCGGTATTTGTCCTTTCCATGTTCTTCATGCATGCATTTCCTTATCAGAATTGGTTATTGATGGTTCTTTCAATCCCGGTACTGGTTTACAGCGGATCAGAATTTTTCATCGTCGCCTGGAAACGGCTGATGAAACGTACTTCGAACATGGATACACTGGTTGCCCTGTCCACCAGTGTTGCTTTCGGATTCAGCGCATTCAACACGATCTACCCGGCCTATTTTGTAAGCAAAGGACTTGCACCGCATGTATATTACGAATCAGCGGTTGTAATCATCACCCTCATCCTGCTGGGAAGATTCCTGGAAGAACGTGCAAAAGGCAAGGCTTCCTCTGCGATTCAGCAATTAATGGGACTTCGACCCCAGGAAGTGACTGTCATTCGAAATGGTGAAACGTTGGTCATCCCCCTAAAAGATCTGCACAATGGCGAACTGGTGGTCCTGAAGCCCGGCGATAAAATTCCTGCGGATGGTCGCGTTCAGCGAGGAGAATCTTTTGTCGATGAAAGCATGATCACCGGTGAATCCATGCCCGTCAGCAAACAAAAGGGGGCGCAGGTGTTTGCCGGTACAATCAATCAAAAAGGCACCTTGCGGGTACTGACTGAAAAAGTTGGAGACAACACCTTGCTTGCCCAGGTCATTGCCATGGTTGAAAATGCGCAGTCGAGCAAGCCGCAGGTACAGAAACTTGCCGATAAAATTGCAGCCGTTTTTGTTCCCGTTGTGATTGTTCTGAGTCTGATTTCATTTGCCGCATGGTATTTCTGGGGACCGCCACCTGCATTTACTCACGCAATTGTTGCCCTTATCACTGTGTTGATCATTGCCTGTCCCTGTGCACTTGGACTCGCCACACCTACAGCTCTGATGGTTGGCATTGGCAAGGGAGCAACTCATGGAATTCTTGTAAAAGATGCACAGGCCCTGGAAACAGCCCATAAGATTGATGTCCTGTTTTTAGATAAGACCGGAACCATTACAGAAGGACGACCGGAAGTTCATGAGGTCTACTTCACAGGAAACGAAGCCGGAGAACGATACAAGTCGGTGATTCTCGGAATCGAAAAGGCCTCTGAGCATCCGGTAGCTGATGCAATCGTTCGTTTTTTCGAGACGGAAGGGATTGAAGCTACGGAGTTCTCAAGCTTCGAAAGTGTGACAGGAAAAGGTGTTCGCGCTACGCTTGACGGTCAAGACTATTACCTGGGCACTTCGGATTATCTGACTGGTGAAGGGCTTACCTTCCCGGAAGACATTCGCGAGCAAGAGTCGCTCTTCAGTGAAAAAGCGTACACGGTTGTCTTTTTCGGAACGCAGGGCCAGGTTCAATCCGCAATTGGCGTTGCAGACAAGATAAAAACCGGTGCACGGGAGGCCATTGCACGTTTGCAGGCAATGGGAATTGAGATCCACATGTTAACCGGTGACAATGAACATGTAGCGAAGGCTGTTGCGGAGCAGGTTGGGATTAAACATTATACTGCACATGTTCTTCCTGAGGAGAAAGCAGCCCGGGTACAAGAACTCCGTGAACAGGGAAAAGTAGTCGCAATGTCCGGTGACGGGATCAACGATTCAGGAGCACTTGCGCTTGCAGATGTAGGAATCGCCATGGGAGCCGGGACGGATATCGCAATGGAAAGTTCCGATCTTACATTGATGAACTCCAGCCTCAATGCCATTGCCGATGCCATTGATCTCTCGCGTGCAACCATGCGTACGATTAAAGAAAACCTATTCTGGGCGTTTATTTACAATGTCATTGCCATTCCTGTTGCTGCGGGTGTGCTCTACCCTTTCTTCGGGTTTACGCTAAACCCAATGATTGCAGGTGCAGCGATGTCGATGAGTTCAATTTCCGTTTTGCTAAACAGCCTCCGCCTGAAGAACAAATCTTAATTTTGTAGTATGAAAACACTCCGATTCAAAACCAATATCAATTGCAACAGCTGTGTGCAATCTGTTTCTCCGTTTCTGAATGCGCTCGACAATATTGATCTCTGGAAAGTCGACACTGACAATCCTGACAAGATCCTTGAAGTAACGATTGATGATGAAGACGAACAGTCAGTTATTGACGCTGTGCAGCAAGCCGGCTACACGATCGTGAAAGCCTGAACTATTCAGGAGCAGGAACCTGATCCCCTTCCGTATTGATATACAACCAATTGCTGCTAACCCAGAATGTGTACTCACCTTCCCGGTTTTCCTCACAATCGTAAGCAACGCGGGCAACACCATTTTCAAAAGGTTCGGCACAGGCAAATTCCGGTTGAATTACCACCTCTCCCTTGCTATTCGCGTACCCGATCCTTCCATCCATGATGATCCTGAAACGGTCATCCACAAGGAAATCGGGACCGTTATCGTACCACATCACCTCGAATAACTCATCTCCGGAACGATCTATACCAATAAGTTTCGGTTCCGAATCGTGATAAGGCAGCACAACAGCAAAATCCGTAAAAACTTCTGTGAAACACATCTGATAAGTTCCCACCGGGATAATCGTATCTCCGGCCTTGTTCACATACCCCTGCATATCGGTATTTTCACGGTAAACCAGAAAAAGCGTGTCTTCGACCTGCGCATTCAGTGACAGAGTATTCAGTGCTGTGAAGCACAAAATTGCCAGACTTCGCATCATTCGCTTATTCCTCTTCAATGGGGTGATCCCGCAATTCAATAAATTCTTTGATCTTTTCATTTTCAATCAATACGGTGAGGTTGTAATACACCAATTTCCATTCCTTCTTTTCTTTGACGAGTATTCCGCTTCCACGACAACCACGCATCCATGTATCCAGATCTTCGTCAAACCAGGCCATTTTGCCATCTTCGGAAAACATCCAATTCCGATTAGACGCCTTAAAATCCCAGGCTCTTCCTTTGTCAAAATAAGGTTTCGAAAAACCGGCAAACTCTTCTTTTGTCCAGCGCTCTCCAGGTGCCGTTCCTAAAAACACAAAGGACTCATCCATTGCCCCGAAGTAACCGTCAAAATCGGCTTTTGCGGCAGCAAGGTGCCAGTTGTCGATCAACTGATCCAATTCGGTTTGGGCGTTTACGGAGAACGTCGCCAAAATACATATGAGAATCCGAAAGATCATTTTTCTATTTCATCTTAAAAATCCGGGAAGCGTAATCCTCCTTGGATTTATTCACAAATAAGTAGATGTCCTCTCCAAAACTGAAGCATGAGTTAGTTATAAGCATATCCTTCTGATCACATTGTGGGATAGAGGCGCGGTAATAACTCCCATCTTCATGAAACACTGCATAGGCAGGACGTGTTGCAAAAATATCAACGATTTTCGCCTCCTTTTCTGGTTTTTCTGGTAAAATATACTCCCCTGATTCACTATAATATTCAGTGTTATCATTAAAAAGAAGCATGTAGTTGCCTTCCTTATCTACATGGGGAATAACGGCCCGGTAAGGAAACGAAGTAGATGCAACAACATAATTTATGTAGCTATTCCATTTGAACTTCCCATCAGGCCCAAAGGCAAGATTAAATAAATTCTGCGACCGCGGCGAATAATCTAAAATGTACGATGTAAAATAAGTGTCCCTATTTTTTCCAAGATAGACATCGTAAGTACATCCTCTATCTGCCAAAGCCTGCCAATCCGAAGGAAGCGATTTATTTTCTCTCATAAATTCGATCGCCTCATGACGTTGCTCAATCGTCTTTCCTTTGGCGATCGCTTCAAAGGAAAACTCCACACGGTCAAGAATACTTCCATCCGGTCCGAAATTCTGGAAAGCAACAGGTGAATTCGGATTTCCGGAGTAAGACATTACCTGAATAACCTGTGAATCATATTTTTCCAAATCCAACCATTTATCGGTGTAACTGTAATGATAATCCATCAATCCTCCATCAATCCATTGAATCCCTAAAAACCCCTTCATTAAATACTCTCCAAATTTTATCTCATCTGAACCATCTTCTCCAATCCAACCCACATAAAGTTGATCTTCTGAGTCT
>JBNKYR010000202.1:0-7308 GCA_050300995.1 Crocinitomicaceae bacterium
GTACGGCGCATAGCCCAACAAAGGATCGTCGAAATTCGGGCCGGCCAGCGCTGTTTCGAACTGAGTAATATAATTCTGAATGTAATTCAACTGCTGGGTGGTCAGACTATCCAGTGGCGGGTCATGCAACTGAAAACCGATACTTTGAGAAGCTCCCGTATATGGAGGATAAGGAGAGGTCCAGGCAATAACACCTCCGCCTGTAGTCTTGTCGATTTTCAGAACATAATCTCCGGTCAGTTCATTTCCGGAATTATCCCACTGCTCGAGATCGTTCGTCCCTACTTTTCCGTCTTTTCGCTTGATCTTTTCAGTCAGCACGTACACTCCGCGGTATTCACCATTGAGCACGAGCTCACACAACTTCGTTCGCGGCGCATAATCACCGAGATCCCACCCCATTTGATAGGCCAGCACATTTCGGATCAACGATTTGTCCGAGTACGGTGCATAGAGCACCCAATCGTTGTCGTAAGCCATATTAAAGACCGTGATATCGTTGCTATTCCCGAAATTATCGCGTGTCTCAATGCTGTATTGCTTTTTCGGAAACATTTGCGAGGAAGAACCACGTACTTCGATCCCGATATTGCCGGAATACTCATTGAAAGGATCTGTCATATAGTTCCGAACACCCGGACCGTTGTAAATGATCCCCATTGTTGCATCAATTTTTGGTGTATCCGGAATGGAGGCTCCATTTTGCGTATTGATGACCACGATCGGAAGATTGGATGAATCCAGCGTCATTGGCTGGTCGCAAATGATATCCAACGGCATGCAGGAGGATGACGAATTGTTGCAATTGTAGCGATCAAGCAGTACGTGCACCACCTCGTTGTTCGTTGCCAGCACACTCACCGTTGACTGCAAACCGCAATCATCATCATTGTATCCGTAGACCGTTGTTCCGGTATTGTCGTAGACTGTAATCTGTGAATCGAAAGAAGAGTTACCACAAGTGGTAAACGTGTACATGTTTCCGGCCTGCATGCTTACCGTTACATAGGTTCCGGCATACATACAGGGAACCGTAAAACTTCCGGGGCAGGCGGATGGTGTCGCATCCGTAAAATAGCTATTATCGTATGCACACTGCCCGAATGAGACGAAAGACGCCATCAGGTATAGCACAGCAAGGTAAACACGCATGGTCAAATGATTACAGGTGCAAGATATAAATATTTACCAAATGTTAAGAAATGGTTAGTTGCATGTTTAAGGAAACGCGCGAATTCGTGGGCGACTATGATGATTTCTGATACTTTTCGTACATTTAGTCGTCAACAGTCTACTACATGAAAATACTTATCATTTCCGGAATCTTTTGTTGTGCTGCTCTAAACTGTGAGGCACAGCAGAATACAGTCGCAACCGGAGGTGATGCTACCGGAACGGGAGGTTCTGTTAGTTTCACCGTCGGACAGATCGACTATGTTTATAGCAGCGGAAGCGGAGGCTCTGTGAATCAGGGAGTCCAGCAACCGTTTGAATTCTTTCTCTCTGCTGGGATCGATGAAAACAGCGCTGCGCTCACCCACATTTATCCGAACCCGACTTTCGAATCAGTGATCCTTGAGCTCGGTGACTATCATGCTTCCACACGATACGAATTGTTCGATACGCGTGGAAGATTGGTCCGAAAAGGAAGCGCAAACAGCGCTTCAACCACGATCCCCATGTCCGATCTCAGTCCGGGTGAATATCACCTGACGATCCTTCAACATGATCAACAAACTCAATCCGTTAAAATTATAAAGCACTAACTATGAAAACCCTCTTAACTGTATCTCTCCTTTTTCTTTCTATGCTTCCGGCCTTTGCACAGGCTCCGCAGAAAATGACGTATCAGGCAGTGGTTCGAAACGCAAGCGATGCACTTGTAGCGAATACAGCCATCGGAATGCAGGTCAGCATTCTTCAATCAACCCCAACAGGAATTGCCGTGTACATCGAAACGCATAACCCTACCACCAACATCAATGGTCTGGCCACAGTTGAGATTGGAAATGGAACCCCTGTTGCCGGAAGCTTTTCAGGAATCGACTGGTCGGCTGGTCCTTATTATCTGAAAACAGAAACCGATCCGAGCGGCGGAACGACATACAGTATATCAGCTACAACTCAATTACTGAGTGTTCCCTACGCACTTTATGCCGAAAACTCTGGTAACGGTTTCAGTGGCGACTACAATGATCTTACGAATGCACCAACAAATGTCAGTGCTTTCACCAATGATGCCGGATACATCACATCCCCAAACGATGCTGACAGCGATCCTACCAACGAGATTCAGACACTTTCCGTGGCCGGGTCGACACTGAGCATTTCGGGAGGAAACTCTGTAGTACTTCCGGGCGCAACTGGCAACACCCTTGATCAGGCATACGACCAGGGAGGCGCCGGAGCCGGACGTGTTATTACTGCAGACGCCGGAGAAGTGGAGATCAACAGTGCTGTTTCGAACGGCATTGCACTCCGCACGGCACATTCCACCACAGGTGTTGCCATTCTGGCAAATTCAACGAGTGCGGCCAATACGTATTCCACTATTCAGAGTAGCACCGCATCTTCTTCTTCCAATGCTTCTGCCGTGATCGGAAACTCAAGCGGAGCGGCCTGGGGTGTTTCCGGGCAGGTGCAATCAACGGCGACCTCACAAGCAGCTGTTTACGGATCAAACCTGCGTACAAATGGCGGTCACGGAGCCTATGGGATCGGATTCAACGGACTGGTCGGTGAAACCAACTACAGCCAGGGAAATGCTGTTTGGGGTAAAAACTACGACGCCATCGCTCCAATTGGGAATGGCATTGGTACTGCAGGAACAGGTTACTGGGGTGTGATCGGAGAAGATCTTTACCTGGGCTCAGTATCCGGAGCATACGGCGTCCTTTCTAATGGTGATTTCGGTGCAACCGGAGCAAAAACTTTTATCATCGATCACCCGAAAGATCCTGAAAACAAGTTCCTGCGTCATTTCTCCACCGAATCCAATGAAGTCCTCAACATTTATCGCGGAAATGTAGTAATGGATGCCAATGGAGAAGCAATTGTTGAACTTCCGGATTACTACGACGACATCAACACCAATCCGAGCTATCATTTAACGCCGATCGGTGGCTTCGCTCAACTCTATGTGAAGGAGGAGATTGCGGATGGAAAATTTGTCATTGCAGGTGGAAATGCAGGAATGAAGGTTTCCTGGACCATCTATGCTGAGCGAAACGACCCTTATTTCCAGATGTACCCTGAAAAGCGTTCAGTAGAAGTAGAGAAACGTGAAGGCCAGCGTGGTAAATACTTCATGCCGCAATTGTACGGTCAGCCAATGGATAAGAAGATCATTTCTTCGCCGACAGGTGACCAGGAAAAAGCTGAGCAACAGGTATTGCCGGTGATTGAACGATAAAACACTTACAAAGCACCCTCTGTGAGGGGCAAGTCAATCGCAAAACAGTCTCTCGATTTCCGGGGGACTGTTTTTGTATATCATGATCAGTAACATGTCGACAAGAGATAATATCCACGAAAACACGGACTTTTCAGAAGGGAGTCTGCTTGCATTGAAGAATGCCAAAGAACATTTCGCTGTTGCTCAATCCGCGGAAGGAATTTCGTTAGGAATTGCCAACTCCCATCTTATTCTTGCCGCAGAAGAAGCCATTAAAGCTGATGTACTCTCAAGAGTATCTATCACTGATGAATGGCTGGAACATCTTAACCTGGACGAATTTTTCAGAAGTCATAATCATAAGCATCAGGAAATCGTAAATGACTTTGGCATTGACTTATTCTTGCAACATTTTCTTGGAGGCCTGATGGATTGGGGAGATGAGATCCAACAACTTAATGTGACTCCGGAAGAAAAAGAAAAGATCGTTGAAGAATGGAAAGATAATTTTGCCGGCTGGTCGAAACGACGCCATGTCGAGTTGCGACGACAGCACAGAGCCTATGATCAATGGTGGAAGAATGCCAATAAGATGAAGAACCAGGGATTTTACGTAGGACTCAAGAAACAAACCGGTGAGTGGGATAGTCCATCAGATATTACAAAAGAACAATTTGAAAAAAGTCTGGAAATCGTTTCCCGTATAATCAGAGATATCGAAAAACGCATAGAGATGTCGCGATAGGAGCCACCGGGCATTTATAAATAAAAAAACTCCCGCGATTGAATCACGGGAGTTTTTTTGTTGTACAACTTTACTGCCTTACTTTAAATGTAACGCGACGGCTTTTGGCAAGCCTAAGGTCTTCGTCGTCCGAATCACGGATTTCCTCTTCGTTCGGCATCGTGCTGCCCTTACGGGCATATAAAATTCTGTTCTCGGGAATTCCTTCACCCTTCAAAAATTCCATTACCGAACCAATACGCTTGAGGTCCATGTCCGCGTAGTAATCGTTCTCACGCCCTACGGAATCCTCCATTTCGTTATTGTGACCCAACACTTCCACTTTGAGATCAGGATTTGCTTTCAGGTCCTCTGCAATGGACTTCAATGAACTCTCTCCCTGAGAAGAAATTTTGTCCTTTCCGAAAGCAAAATAAACTTCCTGCGCTTCAATACGCTCTTTCGGAGTCATTTCTTCCGTAATGTTGAAAGTCTGTTGATAGATAGTCGTGGAATACTCATCTCCACCACCATCCAACTCACATTCGCAACGCTCGTCTTCACCCAGCAAAATCACAGAAATGTTGTCGATATAGTAATACGCTGAAATCGCCTGCGCAACTTTAACATTCGGATCTTTCTTCATGCGCTCAGACTTCGTGTCTTCGTCAGAAAGGAAGTTTCCGATCGTAATGTACTTCTCTCCGCCATCCGCTGTGTACAAACCACAGATCTCTGTCCAGTTGTAACGGGCACTGAGAATTTTGTGATCGTTGTTAAAGTGCATAATGCTCGGCTCAGCCACAATTGAAACTTTTGAATCCGTTCCGAATGGCTTCTTCCCGAAGTTAACACCAATATTATTCGATGCGTATTTAGAGGCTTCAGCCAATGAAACGTAGAACTTCACGCAGTAGCGCATTCCCTTTTTCATTGGTGTATCCATCTTCGTCATGAGGTATGACCTCGGAACCTTATTGCCGTAAGAGAATCCTACGATTCCGGCATAATTTCCACCATCGTGAGCATCCTCCGTACCGTATACATTGGACGGAACCCCGATCTCAGGTTCGTTTCCGGTAAAAAGGTCCGCACGAACCCCTGTAGGAGACACCCAACCGGTTGCATTCTCAATGGACCCCAGTTTTCTTGGTTTCTTACCTATTGACTCAAAACTCCCGTTCGGAACAATGTTTTGCCCTTCCTGTCCAAAGGACAAAAGGGATACCATCCCAAAGGTCATTGCCGAAATCAATCCCACTGCATTTCTTCTAGTACTGAATCTCATAATTTTTTACCGTTTTAATAAATGTTTTCACCTTTTCCGGGTCAACATCCGGATAAACTCCGTGTCCTAAATTAACAATATGTCTGTGACTTACGAAACAATTCAACATATTATTTGTCAGCCGCTCAACATCCGCATGACTGCCATACAATGCGCAAGGATCGAGGTTGCCTTGAAGCGTCCGATCCGTTCCAACCAGAGCTCTGGCTTCCGTCATCTCCATGTTCCAGTCAACACCGATCGTGTTACAATCCAATGCTGCCAGTTCAGCTACCGAATTATAAGCTCCTTTTGAGAACAAAGTCACCGGAACTTCGGTAATTGCCGACGCAATTCTGTCGAGGTATTTCAATCCGAATTCAGCGTACTGAGCCTTTCCAAGGATACCTGCCCAGGAATCAAAAACCTGAACCATGTGGGCACCTGCCTGGATCTGTGCTTTCAGGTACTGAATTGTCACATCGGTGATCCGTCCGAGCAACTCGTGTGCCAAAGTCGGATTTGTGTAAAGGATTTTCCGCGCTTCCGAAAAGGTTTTCGAGCCATGACCTTCGGTCATATAACAGAAGATCGTCCAAGGAGCACCTGCAAAACCAATCAACGGAACGCGACCATTCAATCCTGCATTGGTCAATCGAATGGCTTCGAGTACATAACCCAGGCGATCCTCAACATCGAAATTGGTTTCCGCATACTTGAGGCCTTCTTCCGAACGGATCGTCTTTTCAAACCAGGGCCCCTTCTTCTCCACCATCTGGTATTCAAGCCCCATAGCCTCAGGAACGACCAGAATGTCTGAAAAAATAATAGCCGCATCCACCCCCAGAATGTCTACCGGTTGAATCGTCACCTCTGCTGCACGCTCCGGTGTTTCTACCAATTCCTTGAAACCGGACAACGAAGCGCGGACCTCCCGGTATTCAGGCAGAATCCGACCGGCCTGACGCATTAACCAAACCGGGTAACGCTCGATGGCCTCTCCGCGGGCAGCCCGTAAAATAAGGTCGTTTTGTAATTTCATCAGCGGCAAAGATAATAACAAAAAATACTGCCAGCTTCAACGTCCATAAAGATCACTCTACACGCCAGTCAATTGGTGTCCCACCCTGCTCTTCCAGCAAACGATTCGTCTTTGAAAAGTGCTTATTTCCAAACCAATGACCTTTATTGGCACTCAGTGGTGAAGGATGCCCGGAAGTGAGAATATGATGTTTTTTCTGATCAATCAGATTGATTTTTCGTTTTGCAAATCCTCCCCAGAGCAGAAATACAACACCATTGCAATGGTCCGATACCGCTTTGATTGCTGCATCAGTAAACTGCTGCCAACCCAGGTTCTGGTGCGAATTCGCCTCTCCTCTGCGTACCGTTAATGAAGCGTTCAATAAAAGTACACCTTGCTCCGCCCATTTCGTGAGATCACCGGATACAGGATACGGAATGCCGAGATCACTCTCGATTTCCTTAAAAATATTGACCAACGACGGAGGGTGCGGTATCCCCTTATTTACTGAAAAACAAAGTCCGTTTGCCTGACCGGGCCCATGATACGGATCCTGCCCAATAATAACGACCTTTACGCGATCAAGCGGACAACGGTCAAATGCATTGAAAATTTGTTTTCCGGGAGGATAAACCGTAGCCGCTCTGAATTCAGCGCGAACCGATTCGGTCAAGCGCTCAAAATACGGTTCATTGAATTCACTTTGCAGCTGTTCTTTCCACGAAGGCTCAATATTCACATCCATAAGATCGAAGATAGAAGAATTTTTGCGGAGAACAATTACCTTTGCTTTCATGAGAATCTCATTGCTTTCATTGCTTGTTGTCCTGACCTTCGCGTGTACGGAAACACCTGACGAACCCGAAATCACACCGGATGAAGACAACGTGGAATTGTCG
>JBNKYR010000203.1:0-7292 GCA_050300995.1 Crocinitomicaceae bacterium
ACACGCTCGTTATGATCCTGCAACAAACGGGTAATATCTTCATGCATCCGTTCGAAAATCTCCATGCGGTTCACCGTGGTTGGCGTTTTGGCAAGCTTGCGGATGTGTTTAATGCAAACATTTTCGATCTCATAGTCGCGCTCATGCTTGCTCAGGTAACGATTCGTCGACTTGATCACATAATCGAGGAAATCGTAGTTCTCCAATTCGTAGTGAATCACAAGATTGAACAATCGTGCAAAACTGTAAACGTCCTGGCGCAGGTTCTGTTCGTTGTCGTTGAGTACATCGTTGAGATAGTGCAATGCACGTTTGTAGTTTCCAATCCCAAAATAGCTGTATGCTTTGTTATACGTGAGCAGGACTTCCATCTCCTTACTCACCTTTTCGCCGTATGATTCCTGCTGTTTTTCGATCACCGGGATCAAATCAACACTTTTCTGGAATTCACCAAGCGAATGAAGAAGCACCAGTTCGTGATAATATGAATTGGCAAAAATCCTGACAGCGAGGTCCATCGAATTGAAGCCCTTCTTCGTTTGTAAATCACGAATTTCATCGATCAGCTTCTTGGCTTCGGCATAATCCCCACTATCGATGTGACATCGAAGCAGGTGGAACAAGGTCATTACGTAACGACTGCCTGTATCCAGTTTAATCAGAGGATTATTGTCCAGAATTTCCCGTGTCCGGTTAAAGAACTGAAAACTATCCTCATAATTACGATTGGTGGCCGCACAGAGCCCTTTGATATAGTAACAAATGGAAGCCGCTTTTGTAGAAAGTGCCGTGTTCTTTCCTTTGATCAGGTGATAATCGGCAATGCTCTCCACCACCTGACGCTCTTTCTCATTTCGTGTAAATCCACCACTTCGGAAGATCAGGTTGATCTTCGAATAAATAACGGTATATTCTGCCAGGTTCCTCAACTTCGCGATCACCATTTCTTCTTCTTCGACCAATTCATCCAAATCCCTTGAAAACACTCCGGATTCAAAGGCAGAGTCGAGCAATCGCTTTTCCCAACTGATCAGCTCGAACCAATAATAGAACTTCTCGTACTTCTTGGCCATTTCCTTGGCCCGCGAAACGAACTTTTCACATTCCTTGTAAAGCGCCTTGTTGTACAGGATCTCTACATTTTTGATCTCCTGTTTGAGCATGCTGCTGATCGACTGCTCACTGTAATAAGAGCGTAAGCTTTTGAGAATCAACTTGTACAAATGATTCTTTTCGGAAGGAAGATGCCGAATGAACGTCTCCCCTTTGAATGCCTTTTTCAGTTCTTCTTCGTCATACTCATTCTGGCGTTCAATGAAATCGAAAATCTTGAGATAATTCTTTTCACCTGACTGCAGCGATGAAGAGAGTTTGAAAAAACGTTTTTCCGACTTGGTAAGCGATTTTATCAGTTTGAATAGTTCAGTTGAGGGCTTCATTTCTTTGAATTTTAAGAGTCGATAGCATTACGAATGTACCAATAAGAATTAAATAATAGAATCCGAAACTTAACTTTTGTACGAAGTGTTAATTCCATTGATTAAACGGTAAAGTAGACATACATTCTATAAATCCTATTAATTCAATAGGGATTATAAGAATACAAGAAAGGCCTTGGTTTCCCAAAGCCTTTCACAAACAACAACAAACTAAAAAACCTCACTATGGAACAAATTCCATTATCGGAGGGTGACCTTTTCGCCTTTAGCGATAACTTCAATATTTTCTGTATATCCGTTCAAGCGGATAATTGTCTGCTTATTCACTGCATATACCTGTGATAACTCGTCCAATGTCATTTCCTTTTGAACTACCACATCTTCTTTTCCAAAGAGTTTTCCACGCTTCTTCGCCTGAATGTACACTACATCACCCGGCTCAAGAAAATCCTTCTGCCCGCCAAAATCATTGAACCGATACAACTGGGAGAGTGTCAAGCCACACTCCTGCGCGATCTTATAAAACGTATCCCCCTTCTTTGCCACCACATAGCGCACCCCACGTTCGTGAATCTGCACCTGATGTGAATTCGCTTTCATGGAAGAACTGGTCGCGATCATAGGTGCTGCCAACTCAGGCGATGCCATTTCATCAAAACGATTCAGGTTGAGATCTTCAATAATTCCAATGAGGAGATCCGGATATTTCGGATTTGTTGCGTACCCTGCCTTCTTCAGGCCCTTTGCCCAGGAAACATAATCATCGGCGGAATACTCGAAAAGGAAAGCATACCGGTTGTAGCCCTTCAAAAACTCACTGTGATCCCTGTATGATTCATCGGCAGACTTATACACGCGGAAACACTCGTTTTTCGCGTCATCATCGATGTACATTTTCTTTCCATCCCAACCATGGCATTTGATCCCAAAGTGATTGTTCCCCTTGAGGGCAAGTTCGGAGTTCCCATTCGCACTTTCCAAAATCCCCTGTGCCAGTGTGATACTTGCAGGAATTCCGTGCTGCAGCATCTGCTCTACAGCGACAGGACTCCATTGATCAACGTATTCCTCTTTGGAAATACGATGCTCTGTCCCGGCAAAAGCAGAACAGGCCATCAATAATGAAACTGAGAGATGAATTGTTTTCATTTTTTTAGTTGTTGTGTGCTTCATTATTACGCAACTATTCACATGAGGTTACAAATTTTGTTGAAAACTGACATATTTTTTGTTGAAAACCTCTACAAACCTCTGCTTTCGGTCAATTTGACAGTTGAAAAACATTTGAAGCGACATTTTTTCCGAAAAAACCTGCTGGTGCGAAATTTGACAATCCGCATCCAACAAAACAGCAACTCATGGACCTGAATAAATTAACCATCAAAGCGCAGGAAGTCCTGCACGGAACACAACAGATTGCCGTAGAACATCAGCACCAAAGTATTGATACCGGCCACCTGTTGAAATCCATATTAACGAACGACCGGGAAGTTGTCCCCTACCTGCTGAAACAACTGAATGTGAATACAGGAATGCTGGAAACAGCACTTGATAAGATCATTGAAGGTTATCCTAAGGTATCGGGCGGGCAAACATACATGTCAAACGAAATGTCCCGGATTCTGAACATGGCATTTACGGAAATGAAGCAATTCAACGATGAATTCGTTTCTGTGGAAATCCTGTTCTACACACTTCTGGATGCAAAGGACGCTATCGGCTCCTTGCTGAAAGACAATGGAATCACTAAGAAAAACCTAAAGGAAAGTATTATGTCATTACGAAAAGGGGAATCGGTAAAATCCGCCACCCAGGAAGATACATACCAGGCACTGGAAAAGTACGCCAAGAATTTGAATGCACTGGCCAAAGAAGGCAAACTTGACCCTGTTATCGGTCGCGACGACGAGATCAGACGAGTATTGCAGATTCTCACCCGTCGTACGAAGAACAACCCGATCCTGATCGGTGAACCGGGTGTTGGTAAAACAGCTATTGCCGAAGGAATTGCCCATCGAATCATTGAAGGGGATGTACCGGAAAACCTTAAAACAAAGGTGGTTTACTCTCTTGATATGGGAGCCCTGATTGCTGGCGCGAAGTACAAAGGTGAATTTGAAGAACGTCTGAAATCAGTGGTAAAGGAAGTGGTGAAAGCCGATGGAGAGATTATACTTTTCATTGATGAGATCCACACCCTTGTTGGAGCAGGCGGTGGCGGCGAAGGCGCCATGGATGCGGCAAATATTCTGAAGCCGGCACTCGCTCGTGGAGAATTGCGTGCCGTTGGAGCCACAACTCTCAACGAGTACCAAAAGTATTTCGAAAAGGACAAGGCCCTCGTACGTCGATTCCAGACCGTAATGGTTGATGAGCCTTCTACGGAAGATGCGATCTCGATCCTTCGTGGGATTAAAGAAAAATACGAAAATCACCACAAGGTGATGATCAAGGACGCAGCAATCATTAGTGCCGTAGAGCTCTCGCAGCGTTACATCACGGAACGACACTTACCAGACAAGGCGATTGACCTGATTGACGAAGCTGCATCCAAGCTCCGTATGGAGATCAACTCCAAGCCGGAAGAATTGGATGAAATCGAACGAAAGATCATGCAATTGGAGATTGAACGTGCCGCGATCAAACGCGAGAACGACACCAAAAAGCTTGAGCAGATCGAAAAAGACCTTGCCGACCTTTCCGAACAACGCGATTCTTTCAAAGCGAAGTGGCAGACGGAACGAGACATCGTGGACTCCATCCAGCAATTGAAAGAGGACATCGAAAATTACAAGCTGGAAGCCGATCAGGCGGAACGTTCCGGTGATTACGGAAAAGTTGCAGAGATCCGCTATGGCCGCATCAAGGAAGCAGAAGAAAAACTGGAAGAGTTGAAAGGTACACTCGCCAAAACTCAGTCTGAACACAAGATGATCAAGGAAGAAGTGGACGCCGAAGAAATTGCGGAAGTGGTTTCCAAGTGGACAGGAATTCCGGTAAGTAAAATGATCGAAAGTGAAAAGGAAAAACTCCTTCGTCTCGAAGATGAACTCGGAAAACGGGTTGTCGGTCAGGAAGAAGCAATCGCTGCCATTTCTGATGCGGTAAGACGCTCACGTGCCGGTCTTCAGGACGAAAGACGCCCGATCGGATCATTCATCTTCCTCGGAACTACCGGTGTTGGTAAAACGGAGTTGGCTAAATCGCTTGCCGATTATCTCTTCAACGATGAGAACGCCATGATCCGTATCGACATGAGTGAATACCAGGAGAAGCACTCCGTGAGCCGACTGGTCGGAGCGCCTCCGGGATACGTAGGATATGATGAAGGTGGTCAGTTGACTGAAGCCGTTCGACGTCGCCCCTACTCGATCATTCTTCTGGATGAGATTGAAAAGGCACATCCGGATGTCTTCAACGTGCTGCTCCAGGTGCTGGATGACGGACGTTTGACGGACAACAAAGGACGTACGGTGAACTTCAAGAACACCATCATCATCATGACGTCGAACCTCGGATCGAACCTGATCCATGAAGAATTTGACGGTATCAAGCCGGCTGAATTCGAATCGGCAGGTGAACGAGCGAAAATGAAGGTAATGGAACTTTTGAAGAAGACGATTCGTCCGGAGTTCCTGAACCGAATCGATGAAACGATCATGTTCCTGCCGTTGACGCAGGAAAATGTGCGCAACATTGTGAAGATCCAGTTGGATCAACTCCGTAAGAAACTACTGGAGCAGAACATTCGACTGGTGGTAAGTGACGAAGCGTTCAACTGGGTGGCGAGCGTCGGTTACGATCCGTTCTTCGGAGCAAGGCCGGTGAAGCGAGTGATCCAAAAGCAGGTCATGAACGCACTCTCGAAAGCGATCCTGTCTAACCAGATCGACACCTCACAAAACGTGGTAATGGATCTGTTCGACAATCAGATCGTATTCAGAAAACCGATCAATGCAGAGGAAGAAGTAGACGTATCTACCCTCTGAGCAGACAATAAGTAAACAGAAAAGGCAGGATCAATTCCTGCCTATTTCTTTTACATTTACAGCATGAAACTTCCGCGAACGGCCTGGCGAATCATTGGATTGCTCTCCTCCCTCTTCTTGCTGACGATGGGATCGCTTTTCTTTTTTGCGGAGGACGGCTTGTTGTATTACGGACTTCCGTTCTATTATTCCGCTGTCACTGGCGTACTTTTACTGCTGTTGCGAGGCCTGCAAAATGCACCGAAAAACCTACTGCGTTTCGGGTGGATTGCCGGGGTGATTGTTCTGGTAATGATCGCACTTCAGCTGATATGGAGTGATCTTCTCGTGTATTTGTGGAACCTGACACTCGGTGGCATGGCGCTGGTTGCCGGAACACTCATGTACGTTGTCATCGGAACGAACGCGCTCACGCGGTCTTTTGTCGCCTTGCTTACCCTGAGTGTGGTTTTTGTAATGGTTCTGGAAGCCGGAAATCCGTTGATGGACAAGATTACCCTCGGACTCTTTGTGGCAGGATTTCTAAGCTGTCTGCACGTTCTCTTTTCGTCCGATGCTAATTGATAAAGGTTCCGAAACCGTGCAATCGATTCATCCAGTACTCGGATTTTTCAATTTCGGTCACAATGATCCCTTTACTCGAACTGGAATGGATCATCATCAGCGGCTCCCCTTTTCCGGAAACAACGATCCCTACGTGAGAAACACCTGAACCATTGTTAAAGAACACCAGGTCGCCCGGCTGCACATTCTTCTGCTTCAATTTTGTAGCCTGATCATACTGATCCGAAGAACGACGAGGAAGATCAATCCCCTGTTGTTTCAGCACATAACTCGTGAATCCACTGCAATCAAAACCTTCAGGTGTATTTCCTGCCCACACATAAGGCACTCCCAGGTATTTCTGTGCTTCGGTCACCACCGACTTCCGAACTTCCGAAACAATTTCCGGTCCCGGAGGTTTTATATCCACAATCACATCCGTATCCTCGCCAGGCACCGACAACTCCGGAATACCGCCAAAGATCTCATTCATCAGTCGCTGTGCCGCCTGAAATTCTTCCTGTTGCCCCATCCGCTTCAGATCAGACACCCAGGTCTTCATGTCACTTCGCAGCCAGCTTAGTTCATACATGTGTGCATTGAACAGCTTCTCTGCATCCGGTGAAGATTTTACTTCCATGAAAAGATCACGTGCTTCCTGCATTGCCCGCTCGTGGTTCTTCAACCAGTACCTGTTCTGGATCAATTGCAGGAGGCTGATACTTTTGTAATACGATGGCATCACAGAATAATCGAATTCCGGCTTATCCAGTAATCGATTTGCCCTCCTGTACACCTGTTTATAGTGCCCCTGAGCGTAATACATTTCAAGCTGATCGAATTCACGCACCTGCGCATTGACGCCGACAGACAGCAACATCACAACGGTAAATACTATCGCTTTACTTCCTTTCATAGCACTAACGAAATAACGAAATTTCTCCACCACATCCGACCGTTCATGTCAATTTCAATCCACAAATCATTGTTTATTGTAAAATCAGGTAGAGAATTCCTATTTTCTCTCCCAGATACATTATTTTCGTTAAACCTTTCGTTATAGGAGTTGTACGGGGCATCATTATTGATGTCTTCTCAATCCTGAAAACAGTCAGACTATGAAATTGATCATTCCTATTCTTACCTTCTTTACAGCGGCCTACTCGTTTGGTCAGAACAATTCGGCAGCGGAGAATTCTATGAAATTCGGCGAAGTGCTGAGCTATGTAGACCGCATGTATGTCGATGACGTAAATGCAGAAAAGCTTACCAATAAAGCAATCGTCTCCATGCTGGAGGAACTTGACCCCCACTCTACCTT
>JBNKYR010000204.1:0-7268 GCA_050300995.1 Crocinitomicaceae bacterium
AAGAATCGAAATCACAATGGCGGATAATGTTTCTGCGCTATTCACTCCTTTGGTTTACCACCCGCGAATGTGTGGTCTGTTGTAGTAATGTCGCTTGAAAATTACGGATTGAATGTTCCGTCCCCAAATTGGTTAACAAAATCAGGTATTTATACCCGCTGTTTTGCGTAAAACTATCAGGAATATGAGGATAAAGGACATCACTCATGTCGTCTACATGCATGTCCTTTATAGTTCGGAGTTTTTCGGGTTCCTGCGGAAGCCAGTTTGCAAATTCCTAGAAAGTCTTCGTCAGAATTTGCAACTGGTCTAAGGGAGAGCCCTTAGAGATCCCCATAATTTGAGGTTTGATGAAAATGCTAATCTTCAAAAACGAATAGTTCTTCCAGTTCGATGTCCATTGCCTTGCAGACCCTAACCAAGGAACGAAGAGTTGGGTTGGTTTTCCCATTTTCAATACGTCTGAATGAAGGTTCATCCATGTTGCTGGCAAAAGCTACCTCTTCCTGGGTAAGCTTTTTGCCTTTCCTGATCCGCTTGATATTCTTGCAGACCTCATGGATATACTGTTCTTCTGAGTAGCGCATGGGCTTTTGTATTGGCCTAGTCTACAAAGAAGGTGGATTCTCATAGAAATAAACAGAGCATATATGCTCTGTTTTGAAAGTTTTCTGTATGTTTGCTCAGCTTGAAAGGGACTCATAACCCCCACATTCTATTGCTCTTAGGGTATGTTGTTCATAGCGACACGGTATATACACCTTGAATCCGGAGTGAATTTCAGATAGGGTGGTTGCGGAATATTCCTTTAACAACTAAAAATCACACACATGAAAACGATTCTCAGTTTTATTACCCTCTGCATAGTGGCACACGCCAGTGCCCAGAACTACCAGATCAAGTACATCCGCGAGGAGGTGTTTCTCAAGAATTTTCAGGCAGACAGCCTGGAACGTGAATCGGGAGCTTTCGGGTTTCCTGACGACTTTCCTAAAGAGGATGTTAAACTCCTCCTTCATGAAATCTATGATTCGCTGTATACGCACATAGATACTGATCTTAAGCAGGGGGGACTTGATGATGCTTCTGAAGGTTCAAACGGGGGGATTTTTACTCCGGTCTACCTGACCCTTTTCGTTGATCCCGTCACCCGAATGATTCTCGATGAAGAAATGGGTGTCTATTTCACCTTCGATAGCAAGATGAGCGGGAACCTGTTTTACATCATTTCAGGAAAGCATGAAGGGCATTTCACCTTTCACTTGATGGCACATGGAAAGGACGGAGAGCAGCACGAGTTTTTTGATTTGACGATCGGGAAACAGACCTATGGAACGAGTACAGAACTCTGGACTGCCTTCATTGCAGAGGGTGGATTTGGGTACGTGAACGATCGGATCAAAGGGATCGCCTTGAAACTGAAACAGTAGAAGGCATGAACCTAAAAACTCACCGCGCATTCGTGCTTTCCCTTATTCTTTTTGGGATCGGTGGAGTTCTTTGGTCATGCAGACCCGAACAACGCACGAAGCCCAAGATCATAGTGTTTGGAGATTCACATGCAGGAGCCCTGCAAGATGAAAGGGCAGGGGCCACAACATGGAATGAGCTTCTTGAAACGAACAATGCCTGCGGACTCAGTTTTGCCGGTTTCACAACAGGCGACATCCTGAGCCATGGAGCGGTTGATTCGCTCCTTAAGGCAAAGCCGGATCTGGTCTTTCTCATTCTTGGGGCAAACAATGCCTGGAAACAGGTTTCGCTTTCGATGACCATGATCGAGTATGATGCCATTTGTGACCAGTTGAGAACGAACGATATCCATGTGGTCCTTTTGACTATCCCTCCGATCGAGGAGGGATTTGTGAATGGGACTCGGGAAACGCATCGGGTGATTCAACGCTACCGGATCATCAACTCCTATATCATTGACTACGCCACCTTTTACGGATATGAATACATCAACCTGAGTGCACTGCTCAGGGATGAGGACAACCCTCCTTTTGCCAGAACAGGTCTGACCTATGACGGACTCCATTACAACATTACCGGATATGAAAAGTGGAAGGTTCCAATGCTTCTTGCCATAGAACGCTTCAATGACACGAAACGATCACCTTGAACAAAATCCCTTCTGCTCCTAAGGTAGAAGACAAGTAATTCTTTAACAATCAAATATCAAATCTATGAAAACAGTTACATGTATTGCAGTAGTGTTCTTGTGTGCATTCACAAGTTCAGCACAGAAACGATTCCAGTTGAACGTGGGTTTCAATCCTGCAATTGGAAATTTTTCCAAGGGTTATTGGGATGATTATTCTCCGGTGTACTATGGAGGATCAATTTCCTTTGCGGGTGTCGGGACAAACCTGGGACTTGAATATCATCATCCCATTGGGTCAAAGGGATTCCATGTTTTTGGTTCTCTTGATGGCTATTGGAATCCAACCAAGCGAAGTGTGAAGAAAGGCTATGAAGCCGATTTTGGTGGTTCCTATGATGTTATCAAACATCGGAACTTTTTGAATGTCGCTCTTTCTGCCGGAGTTCATTATGAGCACGCCGTTTCGGAAACGGTGAGCCTTTTTGCTCAAACGGGAGTTCTGGGTGATCTCTTGATCATTCCTAAAACTTCACTTGTTCGGTATAATCTTCCATGGTGGACAGAGACGACAGCCAATGAGTATTCATCTTCAATGGCTCCAGGCTTCTCACTAACGCTCGGCACCGTTATAAAACAACGGTTCGTGATTGGTATCGGATACCGTAACCTCGGAGCACACACCTTTGAACGTACCTATACCAAAACGTATGAGGCAGATGGTATCTCTAACCCATCAACTGATCATCAGACACTTCAAAAGAAAATGTCGATTGCCACACTCACGTTTGGTCTCCGATTTTGATCGCAAAAATGAAAGAATATGGGACGAAACACGGGAAGGATATAAAGGAACTGGATTGCAACAAAACATAAAGGGATGATATTACAACTTCAAATCAAGCAGTACCTCGAAGAACACCTTAACGAATTCAAAAATGATCCTGAGTATGGGTCGGAATGGCGATCGATCATTTTGGAAGAATGCATCGGGACCATTGGTATCAAACATTCGTACGAAAATGCAGTTTTGGTTCTCGCTATTCTCGGTCAAGTGGAAGAAGAATTGAGCGAATGATCTGAGAATGGTACAATACCATTGCTACATGGGAGAGCCACCGGTATTCTGGTGGCTTTTTTGCTTCTCAACCTGTCCATGTTACCCGTGACATACCGGCACGGAGTTCACACCATGCACAATTTTTGATTTCGTATACACTCGCAGAGAACCGTTCTTAAAAAGAAAAAATTATTCGCTAATCCTTTTGTAACCCAATGAGTAAAACGCCCATCGTGTATTACGGGGGTAAGCAACGACTTTTGGGAACCATTTTGGAACTGATTCCGGAGCATGAGATTTTTTGCGAACCCTTTGTAGGTGGTGGAGCAGTATTCATCGCCAAGGATCGGGTAAGGACTGAAATCATCAATGATATTGATGCAATGATCTCGGTGTTCTACCGGGTGCTAAGGGACAACTTCACCGAGTTACGCGAAAAGATTGACCGGACATTGTATGATCGGTCAACGCATACCGTAGCGAAGTGCATTCGAAAAGTTCCTCACCTGTTTTCAGACCTTCAGATCGCCTGGGCATTCTTTGTGTTGAGCTCACTTGGGTTCTCCGGAACCCTGGACTCCTTTGGGTGCTATACCAAGGGGACGAAGGCTCATACACATGAGAACCGGAAGACCTTGTTTAACGAGGAGCTTCACAAACGGTTTGAAGGTGTTCAGATTGAGAACACGGATGCCCTTGATGTGATCAAAAGAAGAGACACGCCAAAAACCTTTTTCTATCTGGATCCTCCGTATATCGAGACTGCTCAGTCTCACTACCGGGGGTACACCAGGGACGATTACCGGGATCTTCTTGAACTTCTCACAAAGCTCAAAGGAAAGTTCCTGCTTTCATCCTTTCCGAATGACTTGCTTGATCTCTTCACCAAAGAGTTCGGCTGGCACCGGATTGAAGTGAATCAGACAAAACCTGCGTCACGAAATCCGGACGGAACCAAGAAGCAAAAGACCGAGGTTCTCACCGCCAATTACCCTATCGAAATACCCGCGGAATAGTCCGCACACAACAATTCAATACCAATTTCTATGAAAATTATTGAAGTGGATGGTGTTCAGGTGAACACTGTCAAAATCAGCTATGAACGTCCGCCCGGGACAAATCCAATAATCCAAAATGTTCCGGATGATATAACCGTGCTCATGCGCCAATGTTTTGATGAAGAACAGATTGATTACAAAGAATTCTTCTTTGCACTCTATCTGAGTAGTCACAGGCAGGTGCTCGGAGTTGCGTGTATCGGGGTTGGGAATGAAGACGCTGTAATCGCGACTCCAGATGAAGTAGCTGCGCTAGCACTTTTATTGAGAGCAAGACATGCTTTCATTGCACACAATCATACTGACGGAAGTTTAGAATTTTCACCTGCTGACATTGAAGGGACAAAGGATGTGGCAAGAGCGCTTAATACCATTGGTTGTGCTCTTGTAGATCACCTCCTCTATACGAAAGATGGCGTTCGATCAATGAAGCTCAGTCACCCCGAAGTATTGGGTGGACCAGAGCTTCACGTTGTCTCCATTCACCTAAATCCTGAATCATGAAAAAGGTACTTATCGTTTGCCCTGACTATGAAAGTGGGCTTCTACGTCTCCAGGTAGAAGTGTATGCACATCAATGCATCCTTCAGTGCCTTGTCAGAGAAGAAGCCCCTTTCCAACCGGATATTCACTATTTCAAAGCCATGACTGCACTTCGCGGGCACCTTCCCAAACAGGGAGAAAAGGCCGCTAAGGAGTGGATTGAAGTAGCCGACCTTGTCGCCGTCTATGGCGATCTCGGGATAACCGATGAAATGGCCGAGCTGATAGCATGGGCTGTGGTTATCGGAAAACCGATCGAATACAGAAGCCTACCTGAATTTCAACCTAAAAAACCAAAAAAATCATGAATCGAGTAGTAAACAAACGGGTACGGATCAATCTCTATCCATTCAGGCGCTCCCCCTTTATGGTGGAAGCCTTCTCGGTAGCCGCCCAGGAACAGGGTTGGAACGAAATGGAAGTTGCTCTTGTCATCAACCAGACCAAAGATCTTTCCCTTGATGCCAAATACCATATCCTTTTGGGATACTGTATGTCATTCGGAGAAGAATCAACGATCTGCCAGGAGGACGTTCAGTTTATGCTGGCCCACCTGGGGAGCGAAAGCCACTACTTGTGGTATAAGCCGATTGTTGAATGGGATGAATATGACTGGAGCAATTATCAGTCACTCAAACGCCAGGCGACAGAACGGATCCGGCGCGTATACGCCTTGTTCTCCAGTTCAGTTGACGAGCAGGATAAATACCAGGTATGCTCGCCTTCTCAAAAGGTCTATGATACCGAAGAGGAGGCTATCAAGGAGATTCCTGAAGGACAAGATGCTGAATTCAATATCTACGCACTATGGATCAAGGAGTAACAGGTACCAGCAATGTTTGTGTATTGTTCGGCGATTTGAACAAGGCGGTAGACTTCGCAACGTGGCTCAACTTTCGATTTCGTGAACATGGCAATAGCTTGTTCATGGTCGTTGAAGGAGTCGATGGTAGCGCGGTGATTTCTGATGACGTTTGGGAAGAACTCTTTCCGAATGCAGAGGTATATACAACGCACGGCGACTACCTCGATTTGGGTCAGGAGTATTTCGGTTCCATCACCAAAGACGATAACCGGCTAGCTCACTGGACGGAGATCTACGATGCCTTCGCTAACATGGATACCGAAGTGTTGATGTTCATTCTTGAAATGAAAGTCGGACTTGAATGGTTCATCAGGCATGAGCTTGTCTTTCGCCAGAAGGACAAGAACAATAGCGAGTGCTCAAAGGAGGAAGCCGAGGCCATTTGGCTCAAAGAAGAATAGCGTATGGATAAAGTGAAAATCAACAAAAAACTGTACGAAATCGTGCTCCTTGAAGAGAGATATTCTCTCCGAAAGGAAATTGCGATTGGAGCCACCGAAACCGAAGATCCGGCAGGTTACCTGACCGAGATGTATCGGAATCAAAATATGAGGTACTCCTTTGATGCCGACGAATCCTTTATCGTTCACGCAGAGGATATCGTGCGAACCATTCAGAATCATGACAAGGAGATTCATCTTGAACTGACCGTTTCGAATTACACAACGGAACTGTCATATCTGGCATACCAGATTACCCTTCAAAACATGCTGATTGAGTTCGGCATGATCACCCGGGAGCAGGCGTTCTTTTAAACCTGCTCCCGGAGAACTAACCTTCTGCGGAATGGTCTGCAGATCATCAAAATATGAGTCATTTTACCGTATTGGTCGTCGGTGACGACCCCGAGGAGCAATTGGCTCCTTTCGATGAAGACATCGAAGTTCCCAGGTACGTTTTGTACACCAAAGAAGAGCTGATCGAAAAAGAGAAGCTTGATCTTAAGGGGTACAAAGAAACGATTTATCAGAAGTACCTTGATAACAAGGAACAGTACAAGGAGTTCAGTAAGGACAGTCCAAACCACATCAAATACCTCGAAGAGATCTTCCCTCGCTTGCTTTCGGCATCCGATGAAGAACTGTACCAGCACACCATTGGATTTTATCCAAAAGAGCAAGTTGGTCTTCAAGGAGAGGTGTATTCAACTTACAACCCGAAGTCAAAGTGGGATTGGTATGTCCCTGGTGGACGATGGAGGGGGTACTTCACCCTCAAAGATGGATCGAAAGTAGATTCGGCAAAGAAAGAGCAGATTACTTCCATCATCAAACCAACCTTCGCAGTTCTGAAAGACGGTACCTGGCATGAACAGGGAATCATGGGATGGTGGGCTATAGTGATTGACGGAAAATCAGACGAAGAGTGGGGAAGGGAGTTTAGTAAACTCATTGATTCCCTGTCTGATGACACTCGTCTTTCACTTTATGACTGCCATATCTAAGAAGTAATCAGTAAAACAATTGAGTATGGAAAAAGTTGTAGATCGTATTGTCCCGGTGGACTTCACTCCATTTAAGGATGAACCGGCAGGGACAATTTTTGAGGCCTTTATCAATGGGGCAAGAGAGCATGGCTGGGAATCTCATGAGGTGAGTCTCGTTCTGCGGGAAGCCTTAAGAGAAGAAAGCGATGAGCATG
>JBNKYR010000205.1:0-7262 GCA_050300995.1 Crocinitomicaceae bacterium
ACGCTGGTGACCGTTACGAATGATGCCGTATTCCCGATCACTGAGGGAACAACGGTTGTTACCTGGACGTATGATGACGGTCATGGAAATACCACCACGCAAACGCAGAATGTGATCGTGGATGATATCACGGCACCGGTTCCTGATGTGGCCACCCTTTCGGATGTGACAGCTACTTGTGATGTGACTTCACTGACGGCTCCTACGGCCACCGATGAATGTGCGACGCTGGTAACGGTTACCAATGACGCGGTCTTCCCGATCACGGAAGGAACGACGGTTGTCACCTGGACGTATGATGATGGTAACGGAAACACGACAACGCAATCACAAAACGTGATCATCGATGACGTAACTGCTCCGGTTCCGGACGTACCTACCCTGACCGATGTTACGGATGAATGTTCGGTGACTTCGTTGATGGCTCCTACCGCAACAGATAACTGTTCAGGCGCGGTAAGCGTAACGAATGATGCAACCTTACCAATCACTGCGCAGGGAACTACCGTCGTAACCTGGACGTACGACGATGGTAATGGAAACACATCTATGCAGACGCAGAACGTAGTGATTGATGATGTAACGGACCCTGTTCCGGATGCGGCAACATTGTCTGATGTGACGGATGAATGCTCTGTGACTTCATTGACAGCACCGACGGCTACAGATAACTGTTCCGGTACTGTAGGTGTAACAAATGATGCGACCTTGCCAATCACCGCTCAGGGTACTACAGTTGTAACCTGGACCTACGATGATGGCAATGGAAACACAACAACACAGACACAAAACGTGGTGATTACGGATCTGACCGCTCCGGTTGCTGATTCAACTACGTTGGAAGATTATGTGGCGTGTTTTGAAGCAACACCTATCGCACCTACGGCAACAGACAACTGTGCGGGAGCAATTACGGGTACGCCGGATGTTACCTTCCCGATCACGACTGCAGGCACTACCTTAGTGACTTGGACGTACGATGACGGCAATGGTAATACAACAATGCAGACACAAAATGTGATCGTGAATACTGTGGACAACAGCGTTACGCAGACAGGTGGAACATTAACTGCTGATCAATCAGGCATCACTTACCAGTGGTTGGATTGTGATAACGGTTATGCGATCCTTACAGGTGAGACAGGACAGTCCTTTACGCCGTCAGCGGTAACAGGAAACTATGCGGTTGAAGTGAGCGATGCGGGATGTGTTGATACATCTAACTGCTTCTTTATTGACCTGACAAGTGTTACGGAAGTTACCTCAGAGGTGGGTATCCGCATTTATCCGAACCCGAACACTGGTGTCTTTACCGTTGAGATTGATCATCTTTCCGGAGAATCTGTTTCGTTCGAAATTCGTGATGCACAGGGACGACTGGTGACCACGAGTGCGAAAGGAGAGGTTTACGGAACGATCCAGCAGTCATTTGACATTACCGACAAAGAGAGTGGAACATACTTCCTACGGGTAATGGGTAACTCTGGCATCCTTGGCTCGTTCAGTATTGTTCTGGAATAAATTAAGATAAAACAACACTCGATGAAAAGCCCTGAGAAATCAGGGCTTTTCTGTGTTTTTTTGGGTACCCAAACTCCCATAAACGGGGGAGTAAACAACATATTCAGATATTCCATATATTTGCTGACTACCAAACTACTGTGGATGTCAGACCGTCCCTTGAATTTAATTTGTTTATGAGAAAAAACTACCTGATTTTGTTGGGTGTAATTGCCGTTTTGTTTTCGAACAGCCGAACAGCAAATGCCCAGTGTACCCCATTGAGCACTTCTTATTGGGGTGAAATGCTGCCAAATAACGGATGTGCGGCATTTGCCAACTACACCTTGTTCGGTCCCGGACAATATTTCCGGATGCCTGTATTGAACGGGGGAAGTTATTCAATTAGTACTTGTGGTGCCTCAATTGATACCCAGATCACCGGATTCCAGGGGACGAACAATACCACAAGTATTTTTTACAACGATGATTTCGGCCCTGATTGCCCTTCTTCGAATCAGGCTTCAGTCGATTTTACTCCGAACTTCTCTGATTACGTACGTGTAAACGTGAATCAGTACAACTGTCTTCCCGGAGGATCTTCTTCCATCACTGTGAAAGTTCGTCAGAACAACAACCTCGCGTTCACTTCTGCCAATACCGATATGTGTGCAGGTGATACACGTACATTGACCGCTACACCGGCTCCGATCAGTGGAACATTGATCAGTGGTTCCGGAGATGGTGGTACGTTCAGCGGAGCAGGAGTTGCAGGAACAACTTTTACAGCACCAACACCTGGTGGAGCTTCAGCAACGTATACCATTACCTATACATTTGGTTACTGTTCAACAACTCAGAATATTACCGTTTACGCACCACCTTCGGCAGCGGATGCGGGAGCAGATCAACCGGCTGTATGTGGTACAACAGCGACACTCCAGGCAGTAACTCCGGCTATCGGAACAGGAACATGGTCCATCGTTTCAGGTCCGGGAACTGTAACAACCCCTTCCGATCCGAACTCAACAGTAACAGGATTGGTAGCAGGCTCACCGACAACATTGGAATGGACGGTAGCGAATGGTCCTTGTACTGTGAATACAGATCAGGTGACCCTTACCGTGGATAACGTCGGACCGGTTCCTGATGTAGCATCACTTTCTGACGCTACAGGAGAATGCTCAGTGACACCAACGGCACCAACTGCAAGTGATGTTTGCGCAGGAGTGGTAACAGGAACTCCGGATGTTACATTCCCGATTACAACTCAGGGTACAACATTGGTTACCTGGACATACGATGACGGTTACGGTAATACTTCGATGCAAACACAGAATGTTGTGGTAGACGATATCACAGCTCCGGTTGCGGATCAGCCTACGCTGGCGAACATTACCTCATGTACGGATGTAACGCTTACGGCGCCGACGGCAACAGATAACTGTGCAGGCTCGATTACAGGAACGACAAGCACATCATTCCCTATTACAGCATCAGGGACAACTGTGGTTACCTGGACATATGATGATGGAAACGGAAATACTTCTACCCAAACACAAAACGTGATCATTGGTGCACCGGATGTTTCAGTGACCCAGGCAGGAGCAACATTGACGGCAAATGCATCCAGCGGTACTTTCCAGTGGTTGGATTGCGACAATAACTATCAGATCATTGCAGGAGAAACAAATGCATCATTTACACCAATGGCCATTACCGGAAACTATGCGGTAGAGGTGACCGACAACGGATGTGTGGATACTTCCGCGTGCTACCTCGTGGATTATACAGGAGTTCAGGAAATGCCTTACGGAGTTGAGGTGAATATCTTCCCGAACCCAAGTACAGGTAAATTCAATGTTGAAATGATCGGCCTTTCAGGAGATGACGTTGAACTGCGTATTACTGATCTGCAGGGACGCATCGTCTTCAGCCAGGTGATCAAACAGGCAGAGGATGTTCACGTTGAGAAAGTAGACATTTCCGAAAACGAGAATGGCGTTTATATTATCGATGTGATCGGTTCGAAAGGAGTCCTGATGACCCGACGCATTGTGAAACAATAAGATTTAATACCATATTGAAAGAGGCTTTCCAAATGGGGAGCCTCTTTTTTTGATACTTACTTTACTGACCGTTGGGTGACATGATCCCTTTTTGGATCGCTTCCTGGTAAAAGCGCATCGCATTTTGATCATCACCCTTTACCTGATAGCGTCCGATAATTGTTGCGTATACATCGTAGGGATTGCGACCATAATTGATCATCTGGAGCGTTGCATTTGTAGAAGCAGGCATATCACCCTTTTCGAAATAAAGATGCCCCATCGCTTCGTACATATTTCCTGCAGCATCAGGGAACTTTTCCAGTCCTTCCTGTGCGAGTGTGAGTCCCTTCTCGATCCGACCGGTTTTTGCATAGGCAATGGCCAGAAGGTAATACGCATCATGGCTTCTTGGAGCCAGTTCGATACACTTTTCCAGGTGAGGTATTGCTTTGCTGTATTGTTCCGTCTGAACGAGACTCTGCCCAAGGTAAAAATGAGGATCCGAGGTCTGAGGAAAAAGACGCGTCATTTCTTCGAGTACCGGAATACCTTTTTGAGGTTCCTTGTGCGCGAGGTAATAGGATGCCAGTTCGAGTCGCCCGTAATAAATGGAATCGGAAATAACCATGCTTCGTTCATAATGGTGGATCATTTCGCGTTCCATTTGCGAATTCCAGCCTTCTTCCGTTAGTTTTAAGTTTAGCTCGCTGGCATAATAATAATGTGCCCGTGCTGAATTTTTCAGGTGAGGCATATCGCTTGATACCAATGTAAAATCATCAGCCCAAACACGGTTTCTTGAAAATGTCAGGACGCTCAACACCAGCAGTACAACACCGATTCCCGCCCTCACGGAACCCGGGATCAGTTTAAGGTCGATGTTCTCCTGCTTTTCTTTTAGGATTGGAAAGGCAAGCGGTAGCAGACTCACGAGCATAATGCTTAATCCGATTGAAGGGATGAAAGCAAAACGGTCGGCCATGGTATCCGCAAGCTTTTGAAAGACCTGCAGGTAAACGGAAAGTGTGATCAGGAAAAAGAAACTGCCGAATACAAAAAGCGGGCTTTTGCGAAAGCGGAGCAATCCGAAAATGGTCAGCAACACGAAGAGAATTCCACCTGTCACCACTACCCAGTTGAGTTTAATGACCGGGATCTCATTGTAACCGCTGTAATACGTTAATGGATAAGGAAAGAGAAATTTGCCAATGTAGCGGGTGATCAGTTGACAAGCATTGGCCGTAATCTCACCGGGATGATCTGACATGTAAAAACTGTTTCCGAGGAGGAGGTGTTCCTGGTAAACGCCGAAACCTGCTGTCTGTTCCTGTCCGAGCCGACTGTTTTGCGCATAATCGAAAATGAGGTAAGCGATCATTAACAGTACGGGTAGTAATGCCGCACTTTTCAAAAACCTCTTCCACTGAATCTTGCCCTGAATCAGTAATACAAGTGGAATAACAGCCAGAAAGGTGACGGCATTTTCGCGGGAGAGGAATGCAAGGATAAAGAAGAGCGTTCCCAGCAAAAGGTGCTTCCAGTGTCCATTGCGATATGATTTCAGAAATTGATAGATGGCCAGCAGCCCGAAGAAAAGTGCGAAGATCTCATCCCGACTTTTGATATTGGCGACCACTTCGGTGTGTAGCGGGTGCGCGGCAAAGAGCATCGTAATGATGAAGGGGAGCAGGGGATTGAACGATTCGAAAATACTGCGCAGCACCATGAACAGTACCACGCAAAGAATGGAGAACCAAAGCACACTCATAAAATGGAAACCAGCCGGGCTTTCTCCGAACAGACTATATTCGATCGCAAAGGCAGAAAGTGTTACCGGGCGATAGCCGTACTTGTCCTGACGCAGGTCGGAACTGTATTTCAGAAAGAGGTTCGGAATCCCGGAGATTCCTTCTTGTACACGCTCATTTTCCTGGATCACGATCTTATCGTCCCAGGCAAAGTCATGGCCAATTGTATTTGCATACAACAGAAAAGCAAAGCCGAAAATGATAAGCGTGTAGTTCCTGTATTTGGTGAAAATTTCCATCGGGAATTGAAGATACTCAATCCTCCTTAAATCCTTCTGAATACGATACAGATTTATTGGTGATGCACGAAGTTTAGGTTATGCCGGCAGTACCTTTATTTTTTCACGGAAGGAGATGCATCCTATTTGCATTTACCCTCCCGGTATTTTGTGATTCCGCCAACGCATTGAGCGTATCCCGCATTCTGATATGTTTTTCCATTACAATCGCATACCGGATCATATTCGTCTGACAGATCAATAAGCTCACACGCATATTTTTCGTGGTCAATGCAACCGCTTTCCTTTTTACAACTAATCAAAGTCGTGAGAGCCAAAAAAATGAGCAGTAATTTCATTCAGTGAGAGTTTAATATTAGTGTCTTTTACTCTGTTAATGAATCTCGCTCGGAATTGGTTGCATTACTTGTTGAATTAGTACCATTATGGTTAACGTTTTGCTTAGTGCATGCTATGTACCTTCATTTAGTATGTTCACATGACAGAACAATATCAGAACTTGACCACTGATTTCGATGCTTTATAATAGTCAGAATCAATTACCAATGTATAAGAACCAGAATCTAGTGATTCTATGTCTATGACGTGATTTGAGAAATTATTTAAATCATCTGAGTAAACCAATTTTCCACTCAAATCATACAAACGAACTTTCACGTTGTCAATTGCTTTGTCACATTCGATCTGTATTTCTTTTTTTGTTGGATTGGGAAATACGTTTAAACTTATGTCACTACTGCCCAATTCTGAAAGCGCGTTGATGCTACAATATTGTTCAACCGTATATGTAGCCCCGAATATTACTCCGCTATGATTACCCAGATCATCATAAGCAATATTACCTGATCCTTCATTTAGTTTCCAGTATGCAATTAACCCTGTGGAGTCAGACCATTGTGTCAGTGAACACATGTTGTCAATTATTTCTTGTTGAGAGAGAGCTCTATCCCAAACGCGGATTTCATCAAGCATTCCTCCAAACTCACGTCCAACATTATTCGTCCAGTTACCAATTGTTACAGCCTCATTTCTCACATCTGTTGGACTAGTATCCGGGTCGGTGCTGCTTTGAAGTACACCATCCACATATAGCTTCATACCACTGACGGGGTCAATAACTCCCGCAACATGATACCAGGTATTTTGGGACCATGTATTCGCATCTGATATCACATAGTAAAAGTTGTTTCCAATGTTCTTAAAGAATAGAATATTTCCTTTGTAATTGGTAAATTGAGCTAAACATAGGCCCCATTCTCCAGTTTCTCCAACAACATCCCTAACATATAACGTTTGAGGATCGGGGCTGGAAGGTGTGAAATCCTGAGAAGGATTGAACCACATTTCAATGCTCCTGACATTGTCGCCAGATTGGCTGTCAAGCATTATGTAGTCATTGATGCCATCAAACTGAAGGACAGGAGTTGGGTTAAGTTGTCCGAAAGCAGAAATTCCTATAGAAGTTGCCAATATTAAGGATAAAGAGTAGCTTTTATTCATAGTAGTTAATTTAGGTTTGCAAGGTAGTTAAAACAACTTATAATTGGTATATAGCGCCCCTTCTGGCTGAATCACTGGTAACATGTATGTATATTTCTGTTGTTTTGGAACTGTTATGTTCTGGAGTTTCTTGTATATACCTCAAATCTACACCTCCTGCAAGC
>JBNKYR010000206.1:0-7214 GCA_050300995.1 Crocinitomicaceae bacterium
TCTGAACCAGTTTATTCGCGGGCTTTGGAATCGATCCAGATGGTCACCGGTCCGTCGTTGATGAGCGCCACTTTCATGTCCGCCCCGAATTCCCCGGTGGCGACATGTGCACCGGTGACTTGTTCCAGATTTTTCACAAAGTAATTGTACAGCGGAATGGCTGTTTCCGGTCGGGCGGCACGGATGTAGCTGGGACGGTTCCCTTTTTTGGTGGAGGCGTGAAGCGTGAACTGGCTGATCACCAGGAATTCTCCCGGCAACTCACGGTGGTCGAGATTCATTTTTCCTTCCGTATCTCCGAAGATGCGTAGACCGTTGATCTTGCCAATGAGCCAGTCGGCATCTTCCTCACTGTCTTCATGCTCGATCCCCAGGAGAATCAACATCCCATGACCGATTTTGCCGCGCGCTTCCCCGTCAATGGAGACTGACGCTTCCGAAACCCGTTGGATCAATACTCTCATCCGTAAATGTTTTTGCGGTACACTTCGTTTTCGTCTTCTTCCATCAATTGCAGGTAGGTCATGTAGCGACTTTCATCAATTTCACCTTCTTCCACTGCCTTTTTGATAGCGCACTGCGGCTCGTTGATGTGCTGGCAGTTATGGAATTTACAATCGGCCATCCGTGCGCGCATTTCCGGAAAATAATGTGATAGCACTGATTTGTCCAGTTCCGTGATCCCGAAAGCACGGATTCCCGGTGTGTCGATGATGTAACCGCCTGAGGCCAGTTTGTGCATTTCTGCAAATGTGGTGGTGTGCTGTCCTTGCTTGTGTGCTTTGGAGATCTCACCCGTTTTCAGATCCAGAGCAGGGTCCAGTGCATTGATCAGGGTGCTTTTCCCTACGCCGCTGTGACCGGAGATCATCACTTGTTTTCCGTTGATCTCATTGCGCAGAAAGGCAATGCTTTCAGGATCCAGTGCGGAGATCTTGTAACAGGGATAGCCGATACGTTCATACATATGTGCCAGCGCATCAATGTATTCCAGGTCGTCTTCGCTGCATGTGTCAATTTTATTGAACAGGAGCGTCGTCGGAATTCTGAACGACTCGGCTGAAACCAGGAAGCGGTCGATAAAGGCCAGGTGCGTCACCGGAGAATGGATGGTCACCAGTAAATACGCCTGATCGATATTCGCGGCCAGAATCTGTTTCTGTTTGCTGAGGTTGGTGGATTTCCGGACAATGTAATTGTTTCGTTTTCCAACGTCTTCAATTAATCGGTTTCCTTCCTCATCGGCATGGTCGGAAA
Source organism: Crocinitomicaceae bacterium (assembly GCA_050300995.1). Classification (GTDB taxonomy): domain Bacteria; phylum Bacteroidota; class Bacteroidia; order Flavobacteriales_D; family Crocinitomicaceae; genus UBA4466. The sequence goes on from JBNKYR010000206.1 coordinate 1,258, forward strand.
GGGTCACTTCATCACCCACAGCGATCGGGTTGGTCGCCTTGAGCTCATCCAAACGCAATTTTCCGCGGATACGGCAGTTCACGACTGAACCGTCTTCCAGTTCAACGGTGTACCATTTTCCCGTAGATTTCAGTACAAGGCCTTTTTCCGACATGCTGTAAAGGTAATGATGTCCGGCGAATTTCTATACGCCGTTGAAAGAGGAGTACAAGTCAGGCAAAAAGTTGGTATCTTCAACTCCAAACCTGACCACTATGATTGCTAAACGACTTTTCATCCCGATCGTTCTTGTACTTTCACTGGTAGGATGCCAGAACGGCTGTACCACTGCACATACGCTGGATAGAGAATCCATTGACCTCGTGAAGAACGGACAAAAGGTTACGGTGACTGCCCGCGTAGTGGATTACCGCAATTCAAAAAAAATAGGTCGTAATATCTTTCACCGCTCGGTAACACATACTTACGGACTCAGTATTGATATTGCGTACCGCGGTCAGGTACACCGTGATACTTACGAAGAGGATGTGGCGGATCCGGATGCAGTGGACCTGGACAAAGAGTTAAAACGTGTCAAACTCGCACTTTCCAATGATGGAAATCATCTCGGTATCGGAATGGATAATGATGTGGTGAATGTGCTGCATTTTTACAAGGAACATGAGATCCTTTCACCGGCGGTATCGGCTCTGTATCCGGACGGATTAAAATGGTCGGAACTGAAGATCAACAGCTATCCCTCACCGCGCGAACTTATTTTGGGAGATGTTAGCCGGCAGTGTGATTTTTCTATGATGAACAGGGATCTTGTGGAGATCTATATGGACGATCAGGCAGCTTCGGATACAGTGCACCGGATGATGCTCTCCAAATGGCCTGATTGCCGATTGGCGGAAGGTTACTATACGCCCGTCCGTGTCCGGAAACTAAAGAAAGATAAAACCTGGAAGAAGTGGGCAGTTGAGCGAAGCAAAGAGGAGATCAGGTTGGCCTCCTCCTGGACATCGGAAGAGGAAAAGAATGCGTTTTACAATGCGTTGAACGACCGTGAAGTCAACTTACTGTACGACTCACTGCTGGTGAGCGGCTGGGGACGGAAGGGTAGCGATAATGCCCTGGCGATCATCACCGCCCGTCTGAAAGGGAACGGCCGGTCTTTTTCTTCGCAGGATCGCGCCATGCTGAAACAAGCGGCAGCGGAAAATGTGAAACGTTTTATGCAGAAAGGAGAGTCGGATTACCAGCGGGAAGCCTACACCTGTTTGCGCGTATTGTCAGCGAGTGGTGATACAACCCTTTCGTGGGAGTTTCTGAAAACTGCCTTCGGTGACCGACAGAATCATTACGATCAATTTGATCTGGTTGAATGCATTTACGATAATTATGAATGGTACACGCCTGCTCAGCAAGCATATATCGTTTCAAATACACCACGGTTCTTCCGCGAGACCAGGGATTATGTGAGAAGTTCCGTGTTTCGTGCGGTGGACGACATTATGGACTGCAAGCAATTGCGTCAATGGAAAAAGGACTACCCCGAAGACCTCGATTTCTGCGAGCTGCCGAAGGGATGCTGATCGTTACAACTGCCTGGCACGAATCAGTTTAAATGACCAGTACGCCAGGTTCAGGAAGAATCCCATAAAGAGCGTCACGCCCCAGGTGGTTGCATGTTGTGCGGGGTTGAGAATGCGGTCGCTTACGTCGTAAAGAATTCCGGAAGGATGATGCACAATGTCCCAGCTGTTCCAGCGCAGAAAGCGTCCGAGGTAGATTCCGAAGGCCGCAAGGAAAAGAAAAGAGGAGGAAAACACGGCCGTTTTCACTTTGCCCCATTTCGGGATCAGCATACGTTCGATATCCCACAGGCTGAATAAGCCAAACAGCAGCCCTATCCAGGCAAAGGAAAGAACGAGTACCAGGTCGAACCACAATGGCATATTGAATTTATGTTGGAGATGAAACAGATCCGTGAGAATGTATGGGGCATTCGGAAAGAATACCAGCCAGGTGCCGATCAGGAGGAAGAGACTCAGCCGTTTGTTTTGCAGAGAACGGCGTGTGGAGACAAAAGTGCTCAGGGCCCACGGGATGAATGCAAGAAAGAGGTTCCAGTTCAGGAAAAGGAACATCAGAGAATCCGACCAGGCTACCCGGAAAAGGGAGATAACGAAACAAATGAGACTGCCAAAACCGAGAAACAGGGTCTCGTTCAGGCGATTGTGTTGACGCAGGTGCTCAATCATAGTGTTAGGATTTTGGGAAGAAAGATAAAACAGGCAACTGCCAGTGCTGTCATGGCACCGATCAACACGGCTCCGGCCGCAAGATCCTTGACTTTTTTGATGCCAGGATGTCGCTCCGGTTCAACAACATCTGCAAGGGCTTCCAGGGAAGAATTGAGCAGTTCCAGCGCAAAAACACCCCCGATACAAAATGCGATCAGGATCCATTCGTAGGTGGAAAGTTCGTAAAGACAGCCAAGGGTAATGGCAACGATTGCGGCGAGCAGGTGAATCCATGCGTTCGGTTCTTCGCGGAACAAAGTGATCAGTCCCTGGAAGGCAAAGCGGAAACTGTGAAATCGAGCGTTGATTTGTTTCATGAATGGCAGTTTGTAAGCAAGATAAAACGTTTCGTTGATTGAATTGGTATGGGGTGATCAGTGTTTTAGGATTTTTTTAGAAATGACGGTAGGTAGGTTTACCTAAAACACCCCGTAAAAAAATTACGGAGTCACGTTTTTCATTTGTACCATGAAATATACACGCTACTTCTCAAACTGCCTGAAATCTCAGGGGGTACCTCAATTGGGCAATACTGGTTTTGCTGTGCTGATGAACATTGTTCACCTGGAAGGCCGGATCGATGGTCTGCAGCGAATGCAGGAACGCGAAAAAGTGGAAGCAGACAAATTCCGCTACAACATCTGGATCCGTGATGCGATGGAATGCCTTGAAGGTCTGACGCACAATATGGGACCGGCAGATCTGATGAAGACGTTGAAGCGGAAGGGATGAACCTTAGCCCGGATATCCGGGGCCGGATATCGGTTCGTGGCAGTAATTGGCCGGAAGAGGAGCTTCCCGAAGTTGAAACAGTTCTTTTGCCGCTTCTGCATCTCGTTGCCTTTCAGAGTCGCTCTGTGTGCCGTTGGAACGCCGGAGGATCAATTCCTTCCAGCACTTTCGGTATTGCAGCCACTGCTCGCTGTGCACACCATGTTGCAAAGCATCTGTGAAGGATCTCGCTTCGACGTAAATAGTGCGGCGTACGCTATCCTTTTGCTTCGCCTGTGACGCGTGCAGAACCATCATGTCGTGAACGATCACATCGCCTGCTTTCACGGGGATACTTACGGTTCCCGGGATATTCCAGCCGTGTTCCCTGACAAGGTCACAGATTTCCTGTCGCTCGAACTGCGTGCCGGGAATACAACGCAGGCACCCGTCATCTTCCTCTGAATCGTCCAGGTAGATTCCAATATTCACGTAAGGAAGTGCCCGTGGAACAATGACATCCTGATGCCAAAGGACGGCGGATTCCGGATGCTTGTGTTTGATCAGTGCATCGCATTGCAGAGGAATGGCATCTTTCCCGCACAAATCGTTGAAAATTGCGATAATTGCCGGGCTGGCAAGCAAATCCAGAACGGCATCCGGATTGAACTTCAGCAAATCGTTGATTCGGGCGAGCAGCGGTTTTTCAGGACTTTCCAGGTACAGCATGGTGGAAGGATCACCTGATGCGGGTTCGCCGTTGGCCGCTTCATCCAGTAGTTGACGCCATCGCTGAAGCATTGCGGGAGGAATGGCATTGCTCAGGTGCAGAAATCCGTTGGAGAGAAATTCTGCCTTTTGTTCGGGGGTGATGCTAATTTCCATTGGCGTGGATTTCTGTGAGAACGCGCAGCACATCGGGATCTTCCACAAGGCGCACCTCGTATGTGTGTTTTGCACTGGAACGAACAAAATCAAAAGGATGGCTGGCATCGGTGCCGGTAAAGACATCAATGTGATTTCCTTTGATTGCTCCGCCCGTATCACCGGCAAAGAAATAACCGTCGTGTTCAATCGTCGTACTGTCGTTGATGGCAATTGCAGTTCCCCGTGCGGCAGGAACATAGAGCACCGATCCATAGGGGATCAGTTTCGGATCAACGGCAACGGTTCTGTATGGAACAAGGTGGTAACCACGAACACCTTCGCCGTATCCGGAAGAGTGTTTCCAACGAACCGACCCCCAACTTTCTACGCGAAGCGAGCTACCGGTATATTGACTGCACAAACGGCAATTCATTTGTGCGTTGGCATCCCGTGCGGCATAATTCAACACACTGTGCGACCCGGTGCTGTCCAGCAGGAAAACGGTTCCCTCCAGGCAGGCGGTACAGAAATCGCAACTATCCGCACAAAAAGCCAGGGTATCACCTGCGGGTGATAAAAAGGGAATGGTACCACCTGCATCGGCAATGTGCACATAGTATTCTGTGGCCCAAAGTGATAGTTCTTCAAGTGTTTCCGGTTGTTCTGGCGCTGCAAAGACATCAAGTTCCTGGGAAGCCCCGCTTGTCGCAAGAAGACAGGCCGCTAGAATGGGCAGAATACGGCAGAGCATGACCAACTGTTTAGAGCCAGCGTTTTCGCTTGAAATAGTAGAGCATGGCAAGTGCAATAACGATCATTACCCCCCACATAATGAAGTAGCCATATTTCATATGCAATTCCGGCAAGACATCGAAATTGGTACCGTAAATACCTGCAATAAAGGTGAGCGGAATGAAGATCACGGAGAAGATCGTCAGGAATTTCATTACATCGTTCAGCTTCGTACTGAGAATGGTGTGGTAGATGCTCAACTGATCCGACAAAATTTCGCGATAGGTCTCGGCGGTATCCCGAGCGAGAATAATATTGTCTTTGAGATCGTGAAAATAGACCTTGGTCCGCTTCTGGATGAACTGTGTTTCGATTTTGTTCAGTCCGTAAACCACTTCCTCCGCCGGGTGAATGGAACGCCGGATAATGTTCAGTTCACGTTTGTACAGGTTGATCTGTGTGATCACCTCTTTTCCCGGCTCGGGAAGAATATGTGCTTCCAGGATCTCGATCTTTTCACCAAGCAACCCGATCACATAAAGATAGTGGTCGATGACCACGTCTACAATGGCCGCCAGCAAATAGTCCACGGCCCGCGTGCGCATGCGGGTTTTGCCCTTACGAAGGCGCTCTCTAACCGGATCAAAGACATCGCCCTTTCTTTCCTGGAAGGTGATCAGGAGTGTCTTTGTCATGATGATACTGATGTTCTCCACGGTAGGAGTACCGCTTTCCGGTTGATACTGAAGCATTTTCAGGGAAAGAAAAAGGCAGTTCTCGTACTCGATGAGGGTTGGACGTGAGTCCGTGTCGGCAATGTCCGAAAAGATCATTGGATTCAGGTTGAGCCCTTCAGCCATGCGCTCCATTACTTCAATGTCATGCAGTCCGTCAATATTGATCCAGGACATCTCCGGGGACGTGCTGTACGGGAAAATATCTTCTACAGAATCAAGTTCCTTCTCATCCAGGGTTTCACTGTTGAAATCCATACAGTACATAACCGGACGATCCATTTTTTTCGCGCCGTGAAAAATGATCTCATGGGGCGAACGTCCGATATCACGCTTGGCTTTCTTAACGAATTGCGGCATGGATCCAAGGTAATCATTTAATTCAATACTTCTTCGATACGAAGCGAATTTGAGAGTGCACTCGGTTTATGCCAGTTCATCTGATGCTCCAACGATCCGAAGGAAATTGATGCCCGTTCATGGTCGCGGGGTACTTATTTCCGGGACATCGCGGAGGGCGATAGTGTACAGCATTTGAAGTTCATCGAAACTCACTGATCAGATCATTCCACCAGGATCATTGATTCGGAAGGTGCTGATTCGTCACCGTCCCTTACGTATTGAT
>JBNKYR010000207.1:0-7185 GCA_050300995.1 Crocinitomicaceae bacterium
ACCGAGTACAATATGGAATTGATTCGGAGCAGGGTGGAAGACGGCTATTCCGTAATGATCTTCCCGGAAGGTACGCGAAGCCCGGATGGTCAGATGAAGCGTTTCCACAAAGGGGCCTTTTATCTTGCGCAGGAATTGCAACTGGATATTCAGCCAATTCTGATTATCGGGGCAAATTACGTGAACCCGAAGAATGATATGATCATTAAATCAGGTTCGCTGATCCTGGTGGTACTTGAACGGATTACCACGGACCAGCCTGTTTACGGACAGCGTTTCGGTTTGCTGACCAAACACGTTCAGGAATTGATGCGCAGCCAAATCGCGAACTATCAGAAACAGATTGCGAATGCCCGATATCTTCGAAATCGTGTGTTGTACAACTACCTCTACAAAGGGCCTGTACTTGAGTGGTATGTGAAAATCAAGTGGCGTTTTGAAGAAAAGAATTTTGAGCATTACGATGCCCTGCTGGAGGATCGCAAACGAATCTATGATGTCGGTTGCGGCTACGGTTATCTGAGTTATTTCCTGCATTACCGGGATTTGACGCGGGAGATCGTCGGAGTCGACTATGACGATGAAAAGATTGCTGTGGCAGCGAACGGATACGATAAAACGGAGCAATTGCAGTTCATGGCAGGGGATATCCGATCCTTTGAATTCCGGGATGCAGATGCTGTTTTCTTCAACGATGTTTTGCACTATCTGAGTCCTGAGGAGCAGAACGAAGTGCTTGTGCGTACCGTTCAAAACCTTCGGAAAAATGGAGTGATCATCATTCGGGATGGGATCACGGATCTGGAAGAGCGGCATAAAACCACACATCGTACTGAAAAATATTCGACAGGCATCATGAGCTTCAATCGAACCACGGTGCCACTTTCGTTCTTTTCGTCGAAAGATATTTTTAACTTCGCAGAAGCGCATCATTTGCAATGTGAAATGGTGGAGCAGTCGAAGAAAACTTCGAATGTGTTGTTCATTCTTCGTAGGATATAAATGGCTCAACAACAGGAACACGATTTTGTGATTATCGGCAGTGGTATTGCCGGTCTGGTGGCTGCTGTTGTCCTTGCGAAAGAAGGTTTTAAAGTGGTGGTGCTGGAAAAGAACCAGCAGATCGGAGGAAGTCTTCAGGTATTTAGCCGCGATAAATGTGTTTTTGACACCGGTGTGCATTACATCGGCGGGCTGGATGAAGGAGAGAACTTACACAGAATATTTTCCTACCTCGGTATTATCTCTGATCTGAACATGCGTCGACTGGATGACGACTGTTTCGATAAGATTTTGTTTCCGGATGGAAATGCTTACGTTTTTGGTCAGGGGTATGATGGTTTTAAAGAAGGGCTCTACCGGATGTTCCCGGAGGAAAAGAAAGCCATTGATGCTTTTTGTGATAAAATAATGGAAGTCTGCGAATGCTTCCCTCTCTACAATTTACAAACAGAGGACGAGGTGGAGCGAAGCTATATTTTTGATCCTGAGATACTCGCTGAAAGTGCCTGGGATTTCCTGGAGTCCATCACGGACAACAAGCGTTTGCAGAATGTGCTGGTAGGAAACGGGTTGCTTTATGCCGGCGACCGGAAAACGACCCCAATGTACATGGTGGCACTGATCATGAATAGCTTTCTGAAGGGAAGTTACCGAATGATCAACGGTGGTTCGCAGATTGCCAAGTTGCTTGCCCGACGTTTGCACGCTCTGGGAGGAGAAGTGATCAAGCACAAGGAAGTGGTGGAAGCCAAATATGATGGAGAGAACGTTTATTCGGTACTGACCAAAGATGGAAGTGAGTATCGGGCAAAGCACTTCATCTCCGGTACACATCCGCGTTTGACGGTTCAGATGTTCGGAGAAGAGCATTTCAGGACAGCTTATCGTCATCGTTTGGAACGCCTGGAAAATACGGTCTCCTCATTCGTGATATATCTTTCATTTAAGGAAAAGAGCTTTCCTTACATGAACCACAACATCTATGCTTACAGTCAGGAGGGCGTCTGGGATACGGTTAACTACAAAGAAGAGGGGTGGCCACAGGCATTGTTTATCTGTACTCCGGCATCAGGAAGGGAAGGAGGCTGGGCGGAATCACTTTCGGCGATGGCCTACATGGATTATGAGGAAGTTGCACAGTGGAGTGACACATTCAATACAGTTGCTGAAACCGGTGAGCGTGGCGCGGAATACGAGGCCTTTAAGCGAAAAAAAGAACAACAGGTTATTGATCGTCTCGAATCAGTTTTTCCCGGTATTCGCGGAGCGATCAAAGGAGTATATTCTTCTACACCTCTGACCTACAAAGATTACATCGGTACCAAAGACGGAGCTTTGTACGGTATTTTGAAAGACTTCAACAACAGCATGATGTCCAGAATGAACGCACGAACAAGAATTCCGAATGTTTACCAGACCGGCCAGAACCTGGTATTTCATGGAGTGCTTGGAGCAACGATGAGTGCGTTAGTTACCTGCTTTGAGTTTATAGATGACAAGGAACTGACAAGGAAAATAAAACAAGCATAATGGAAAGCGATTACGATGTAATAGTGATCGGTGCCGGTCCGGCAGGAGCGGTTGCCTCCGCCCGCGTGAAACAGGACGGTTATTCGGTTTTGGTACTGGAGAAAATGGAATTCCCGCGTTTTGTTATAGGTGAGAGTCTTCTTCCCAGGTCCATGGAGTGCTTTGAGAAACTGGATATGCTGGACACCATTCATGCACAGAAATTTCAGGTAAAAACCGGTGTAACCTTCTACCATGAAGACAAGAAATGTGAATTTTTGTTCAGCGATCGTTTTACCGATGGTTGGGACTATACTTATCAGGTAAAACGTGCAGATTTTGACACGGCACTGATCAAGGATTCGGAAAGCAAAGGTGTTGAAGTGGTCTTCAATGCGGAAGTAAAAGATGTGAAGACCGGTAAGGAACAACAATGGGTAAAATACCTGGATAAGAACGGTGAGGAGCATGAGGTAACAGCTCGCTTCATCATTGATGCCAGTGGTTACGGACGGGTTTTGCCACGGATGTTCAACCTGGAGAAACCGGCACCTTCGATTCCACGAGGATCTGTGTTTTCTCATGTGAAGGATCCGCATCGGAGCGACAAAGCTTCCAACAACATTTTCGTACATGCATTCAACAATAACACAGCCTGGATCTGGTCGATTCCTTTTTCGGACGGAACTGCTTCCGTAGGGATTGTAGGAGGTGTGGACTTCGTGAATGAGTGCGCAGAAAACAATGGTGAAAAATTCAAAGAACTGGTACGTTCCTTTCCGGGACTTGAAGAGCGCTTCCGGGATACGGAGTTTCTGTTCGATCCGCGCAAGATCCTGAACTATTCGATTTCAGTAGAGCGTATGTACGGCGAAGGGTATGTACTTTGTGGAAACAGTACGGAATTCCTGGATCCGATCTTTAGTTCAGGGGTGACATTGGCAGTGGCTTCAGGTTACAAAGCTGCCGAACTAACCTGTGCACATTTGCGGGATGAACCGGTAGATTGGGAAGTAGAGTACGTGCAATTCATGGAGCATGGCATTGAAGTGTTCCGTAGCTACGTGAACGCATGGTACACCGGCGATCTGCACAAAATCTTCTTTGCGGAAAACGGAAACCCTGAATTCAAGCGACAAATTTGCTCGGTACTTGCCGGTTATGTCTGGGATATGGAAAATCCGTTTGTGAAGAAACACCGAACGATCCTTCCTACTCTCGCAAAGGTGATCTCAATTACTTAAAAAGAATTTTTTCAGGCTTGCGCATGTGTTTTTTGTACACGTTGGCGCGCAGTTCATCGGCGTTCAGAAATTCAAATTTCGGGATAACGCGCAGGCGTGCTTTGCACAATTCGCGGATCTCACCGTAAACATCCGATTCCTCAATTCGCTCTTCCAGCTGGATGGTGATCTCGTCGTTGTTCAGTTCGTCCTTGTCAACCAGAACTTTGTAGCAACTCACTTCCCGGAAGGATTCCAGTACTTCGAAAATGGCCTTCGGATAGAGCGTGGTTCCTTTGTACTTGATCATTTGTTTCTTACGACCGATGATCGGTCCGAGGCGTGGTGTGCTTCGGCCACAAGAACAGGTTTCCCGGTAAACGTGTGCGATATCACCGGTCCGATAGCGTATAAGTGGAGTTCCTTCCACGCCCAGTGTGCTCACAACGATCTCGCCGCTTTCACCGTGCTTCGCTTCTTCGCCGTCTTCTTTCAAAACTTCCAGGAACAGAAGGTCTTCATTCAGGTGACATCCTTGTTGTGCGGTACATTCGGAGAAGGCGGCGCCCATTTCCGTGGAGGCATAGGTAGAGAAAAGCCGGACATCCCAATCTTCCGTAATTCTTTTTCCAAGCGTATTCAGGCTGAGGTCCTCATTGCGGATCGGTTCTCCGATGCATACAATGCCCTCCACCGATGAATTGCGGTAGTCAATGCCGTTTTCCCGGGCGTATTCAATGAGCGTTACAACAAATGATGGAACTGCGATCAGTTTGGTTGGTTTGTATTTCAAAATGGAAGCCCATTGCAATTGCGGTACTCCCGGTCCGGTCCGGATAATTCCGGCCCCCAGTTCTTGTACGCCAAGAAAATAGGCCAGTCCTGCCATGAACTGCTTGTCGATGGTTGTCAGCAATTGAAAAAGGTCATCGCTTGTGCTTCCCATCAGAGTGAAGGAATCCCGCTCGTTTCTTGCAAGTCGTTTCAGATCGTTCTTCGTCAGGTAAAGGGAAATCGGATTTCCTGTAGTTCCCGAGGTGGTGACGTATTCTGCGATCTGATTTTGCGGCACACAGAGGAATGCTTCATTGTCCGCTGCCAGATCCTCTTTAGTGGTGAATGGCAGTCGTTTATATGCGTCGATCCCGAAAGCGGCATTCGGATGGTAATGATTCTTTAGATGAGCTCTGTAAAATGGCGCATGCTCAAATGCATGATCAATCAGCGTTTTAAGTGAAGTAAGTTGAAGTGTTTCCGCAGATGTATCCATTCGTTAGAGGTCATTCAGCAGCCCCTTCAGTTCCTCTCGGATTTTTTCCGAAGCCACGTTTTTTTCCAATGCAAGTTTAAGGTATTTTTTGGCAGCCGTCTTATTTCCTTTTTTGATCGAATAGCGGGCGAGCATTTCGTATGTGATATACAATTCGCTGTTGGAAGCAATGAATTCGTTTATCTGCGCTTCACTCAACTCAAGCGGTTTTCCAAAGTTGACGAACTGGGAGATCTGCTGTTTGACAGCTTTGTACTTTTTGAAGGAATCGTACGCGTCCGATTGCAAAAAAGGATCTTCACTGATTGTGGCAACCGGAGTCGCCTTCCCGGTCCCGAACACTTCATTGAGATCGTAAGCAATATACTGCCCCAACTGGAAATCGTTCGTGGAGACAAACAGAAGCTCACGCTCCGGTTGGATCACCACACTGTGGTGTGCAATCAACTGATTAATGGCACGTGGATTACCAAGGCCGAGCGTGTCTACATTGTTTCCCTGCTGGTCACGCAAAACAGTGGCCGCATCGGCTGGGGTGAGGCTGTCTTGTTGATTGAGCAGGGTTTGCATTCTCTCATAACGGAAATGTGAGTCACTTTCACGAATGTTTTCCATATTCACCGGGTCGTTGGCAAATGTGGAAGACTGATAATGGTTCGCACAGATGAGGACGTCCGTTTCTTGCGGGTAAACGCCCAGTTTGGTAGGCGATTTTTCAATCAGTACGGCTTTCCCGTCTTTCTTTGAGCTGATCAGCAATGTTTCCGAAACAAAGGTCTCGCGTTTTTTTGCAATGCTGATCGCCTCATCGATCGTGGAAGCATATTGAAGGATTTCCCGCGCTAACAGGGATATCGGTGTTTTGGATGAAGTAGGCAGGTCTGATTTGGATGCATTGATCGTAACACTCAATCCTTCGACATTCAGTCCGGAGGCCACACCGGTGAATCCTGCCCAGGAATAGGAGGCAAAAGCATATCCTTTCTTTGGTTTTACGAACAGAAGGATCTTCTCCCTGGCAAAGTCATCCCCGACATAAAAATCGAAGTTGCGCCCAACCAGTAGTTGTCCGTCAGCGCTCTTTTCTCCGCGTAGCGCAAAGGATGTGCATCCCACCATGCTGTAATCGTTCAGAGCATGCCCGATGTCGTGGGCTGCGTGGTAGTTCAGGATACGATCGTATTTGGGAGCAATGTAGTTGTACTCGTCCGAAAAGGATTGCGAAATGCCGTAGATCTCGCGTTGGTTCTCCAATGGGATGTTCGCCGGAAGATCCTTGTTGAAAAAACCGATCATCAGACGCAGGAACTGCTGCCAGGTCTGACTTGGGACTAGCTCGTTGATCTGTCCGACAAAAATGCGTTCCTGGTTCTGAACCAGTTCCTTTGCCAGTTTTCCGTAGGCGAGCCCGCGTTCATAGTCGTCTCCTTCAATGTAAAGTTCCCAGATCCCATACTCGTTTTTGCGGAGCCAGTTGTTGCCCAGTACATAATGGTCTTTTCCAACCTGTTGGCGTTCACCGATATTGACTTCCGGAACCTCCGGCGGGGTGATATCCGATACAAAAATGATGTAGAGGATCAGTACCAGCAAAAAGCCTGTAATGAGTTCAATGAACCCTCCGATACCCAGAAGGAGTATGCGTAAGATGCGGACGGGGAAGCTGCATTTTTTCATCGCTGATCAGAGCTGCAAAGATAAGAGTTTATTCTGAGGGGAATGCTAACTTTGGCGTGATGCAAAGGGAGATTTACTACCTGGATAATACAGCACTTGGTTTGCGTTTGGCGGTTTATTTTGATGAAACGCCAGCGTCGGAGCGACCGGATCGTCGGTCACATGAACAGGCTGTCACACGACAATGCCTTGCGACTTTATTGGGAGAGGAAGCCACTGTTACCTATACGGAGAACGGAGCACCGCTTTTATCCTCACATCCGGATATACATTTGTCGCTTTCTCATTGCGGAAATTGGTATGCATTGGCCTTGTCCGTTTCCGGACCGGTTGGAATTGATGTGCAGGAAATGCTGGGCGATCGCCTGGTGAGAGGCAAGGCCTATTTCATGAACGAGCAGGAACAGGAAGAAAACTGGACCGAACGTGAGCTTTACCTGATTTGGGGAGCCAAAGAGGCCTTGTACAAATGGAAGCGCGGGCTCGTGAAGAGTTATAAAAACG
>JBNKYR010000208.1:0-7168 GCA_050300995.1 Crocinitomicaceae bacterium
CTTGTCGAAATGAAGTGCGGTTCAGGGAGTACTCCCTTCGCTCGTGATCCCAATTGTGGGATGCTTGAGAAAAAGGGCAACGCTTTGCGCCGCCTTTCTTTTTTATTTCCACTCCACCCGTTCGAGCGAGCTCGACGGCTGTTTTGGAAATAAAAAAGGGCTTCAAAAATTGAAGCCCTTTTTTCTGGCGGAGAGAGAGGGATTCGAACCCCCGGTACCTCTCGGTACAACGGTTTTCAAGACCGCCGCAATCGACCACTCTGCCATCTCTCCGCGGCAAAAGTAGTAATATCTTGTTTACCGGCAAGTACTCGCGGGATTTTTTTGCACCGTACCCAACAAAGGGCCTATAACTTGTTCCTGAACTCGCAGAAATACAGATCCCTCTGCTAAGACACACTTTACTCGTACACAGCTACCTGAGACTCAATAAAACCAACGGATGATCAACATTCGCTGCAGTTTTCGTACCTTTACAAGAATCGAATTAGTGCTTTTATGACCCGATTTATCGCTTTTTTCTGTGCTTGTTTTATCGCCCTTGCAGGTTCTGCTAAAGACCGGGAACTCCGGGCGTACCTCGACAGCAAGCAGTTCTATGCTCCGGGAGTGGGGAATTATATCGAATTCCACCTGCAGTTTGTAGGAACTTCTGTGAATTATGTAGGAAAGGATGGCGGGCTCATTGGTGAGGTGGCTGTTCAGATGCAGATCAAAAAGGGAGATCAGGTTGTGGCCGGGGATGCTTACCGTCTCTCATCCCCTTTCATGAAAGACAGTATTGTAGAGGATTTCTATGACGTGAAGCGCTTTGTGCTGGATCCCGGAGTGTACACTTTTTACATTTCCCTGCAGGACATGAACAGCGAAAATACTCCTCTCGAAAACAGTATGCAGGTCGCCATTGACGATTTGTCGGACGCTATTTCACTTTCGGATATCGAAGTGGCTGAGGCCGGTGCCATCGGAGACGGAAGCTCTCCTTTTTTCAAGTCGGGATACGACATCATCCCGCGCCTTTCTACATTCTATCCCGAAGCCCTGAACACCATCCCGGTTTACTTTGAGATCTACAACTCCAGGATGCTGGAAGATACGGTATTCGCGATCCGGCAGACGGTGATCAACGCAGATCAGAATGTTGAAGTGGAATCGCTATCTGAATTCTCGCGACACTACGCCTCCGATGTGGTTCCGATCCTCAAGAAAATTGATATCACGGAACTGCCTACCGGACGGTATATTGCGCACTACACCATTCTGAACCGGAACATGCGTGAATTGTCGACACAATCGTACGAGTTTGAGCGCAGCAACGACATGGCGACGAATTATTTCAATGATGAAATTGTCCTCGATCCGGCCTTTCAGGCTTCCATTCCTGACGACAGCGTGGGTTATTTCCTGGAAAGTCTGATCCCGATCTCCCGTCCTGCCGAGGTGCGTAACATTCTCCGCGTGGCAAAACTCAAGGATGAAGAACAGGCACGCCGCTACATTCAGTTGTATTGGGTTCAAACGGCTCCAAACGGTCCGTACGATGCCTGGATGGCTTACCGCAAGCAGGTATTGCTGGTGGAACGACTTTATGCCAACAATTTTCAGGAAGGATTTGAGACCGACCGGGGACGCGTTTACCTGCAATACGGATCACCAACCAACATCATCACCAAAGATTATTCGCCTACGGAATATCCGTATGAGATCTGGCAATACAACAAGATCGGCGCCTTCAGTAACAAGCGATTCATATTCTACAACCCCGATCTCGTGAACAAGGCTTATCGCCTCCTCCACTCTGACATGGTCGGCGAATTGAAAAATCCGGCATGGCCACGTGAACTGGCGAAACGAAATACCACCAACGGAAACGTGGACAATCCGAACGGCGACGTATTGGATCACTGGGGAGGAGACAGCAACGATCTCTTCCGTCAGTATTAGAATTCCGCTTACCTTTGGGGTACTTTGAAAAAAGTAGCTGTCGTCATATTGAACTGGAACGGAATCTCCTGGCTGGAACAATTCCTCCCATCCGTCATTGCTCATTCACCTGAAGCTGAAATTGTGGTGGCGGACAATGCCTCCAGCGACGGATCGGTGGATTATCTTCAGTCCGAATTTCCACAGGTAACCATCATCGAGAATGAAGTAAACGGCGGTTTTGCACGTGGATACAACGATGCCCTGAAACGGGTGAATGCTGACTACTACGTATTGCTGAACAGTGATATCGAAGTGACTCCAGGCTGGCTCCAACCGTTGATCAAAGCAATGGACGCACCAGAGGTAGCAGGATGTCAGCCGAAAGTACGCTCCTACAGCGATAAGGAACTCTTCGAACATGCGGGAGCTGCGGGTGGCTTCATGGATAGGAACTACTTTCCGTTCTGTCGAGGGCGCTTGTTCGATCACGTGGAAACGGATACCGGGCAATACGATGGAGAAACGGAGATTTTCTGGGCCACCGGGGCCTGTTTGATGATCCGCTCCGAATTGTACCACCAGGCCGGTGGTTTCGATGAAGACTTCTTTGCGCACATGGAGGAGATCGACCTGTGCTGGCGCCTGAAAAAAATGGGTTATCGCTTTCTGGCGATCCCTTCTTCAACAGTTTATCACGTGGGGGGAGGTACGCTTTCTTATCAATCGCCGCGCAAGGTATTCCTGAACTTCCGGAACAACCTTACGATGATCGCCAAGAATCACGAAGGTTGGCTCTTTGGCAAATTGGTTTATCGCATGAGTCTCGACGGGATCGCAGCCGCACGTTTTCTGATGACCGGGCAGTTCTCGAATTTCTGGGCCGTGTTTCGGGCACATATGTGGCACTACGCGCATCTCGGCCGCACCCTGAAGAAACGAAAGCAGGTGAAAGCCATGAGCACGACTTTCAATGCCAAAGGACTTTACCGTGGCAGTTTACTTTGGGCGTACTTCTTTAAAGGAGTGCGAACTTTCGCAGGACTCAACCAGCGGCTTTTTGATTAGCTTTTGTAGTTCAGAAAATAATCGACGGCAAGACCGTAAGAATCCAGGCCAAATCCGAAAATACATCCGACAGCATGTGCCGAAATCAACGAAGTATGCCGAAAGGGCTCGCGGGCTGCGATATTGCTGATGTGCACCTCTACCACGGGAACTCCGATGGCTTTGATGCAATCGCGGATGGCCACACTGGTATGAGTATAGCCCCCGGCATTCAGGATGATCCCGTCATGATCCGAAGCCTGCAAACGGTCGATCAACTCTCCCTCAATATTTGACTGAAAGTAATCGATTTCGGCCTTTTTCGACGCACGAAGCGTTTCAAGGTAGTCATCGAATGACCCCTTCCCGTAAATTTCAACTTCCCGTTGACCAATTAAATTTAAATTTGGTCCGTTAATGATCAGTATTCTCATTCATGTCGTCCTGGGATCGTAATATTAAGGATTTTGTTTCATACCTGAAAATAGAGAAAGGCCTGGCGGAAAACTCCATTCTGGCTTACCAGAACGACGTTGCCAAACTCCGTGATTTTGCCGAAGCCGCTGCACTTTCTCCTGCCGAAATCAAATATGAGCACCTGAAACACTTTGTGCAGGAGTTGTACGATCTCGGCCTGAGTCCTCGAAGTCAATCGCGGGTGATCAGCGGTGTGAAGCACTTCTTCGGATTCCTGCTGTTAGAGGGCGAAATCAAGAACGACCCGACCGAATTGCTGGAAATGCCCAAACTGGGGCGCAAACTTCCCGAGGTTCTGACCGTGGAAGAGATTGATGCGCTGATCGACGCCATTGACCTCAGCAAACCGGAAGGTCATCGCAACAAAGCAATTCTTGAAACGCTTTACAGCTGTGGATTGCGGGTCTCTGAGCTTGTCGACCTGCAATTTGAGAACCTGTTCTTCAACGAAGGTTTCATCCGGGTGATCGGAAAAGGAAACAAGCAACGCCTCGTCCCGGTTAGCCCTTCAGTCGAAAAGGAAATCGGTATTTATGTGAATCAGGTCCGCAACCACATGCAGATCCAGCGGGGACACGAAAGCTACGTGTTTTTGAACCGACGCGGTGCCAAACTCACACGGGTCATGATCTTTACGATCATCAAGCAACTTGCGGACGCCATTGGTCTGAACAAAAACATTTCACCGCACACCTTTCGTCATTCATTTGCTACCCACCTGCTGGAGGGGGGAGCCAACCTTCGGGCCATTCAGGATATGCTCGGACACGAATCCATTCTGACAACTGAGATCTACACCCACCTGGATCAGCACTTCCTTCGCGAATCCATTATTTCGCATCATCCGCGGAACGCGAAATAATGACAACAAAAAATGCCACAAGCGTGGCATTTTCTCAGTGATTGGCAGGTTTGTCTCAACGTCTGGAAACCCGATCTGCTTCTTTTGCAATGTCCTCTTCCTGACTGCGCTTTAACTTTGAGAACAGTGCATTGGCTGCCGGTGTTTTCAACTGATGCAACGGTGAGATATAGTAACTTCTGTAATAAGCCTCTACCGACTTCTCGTTCAGCAATTCACTGATCGCATTGAAAATGGCTGTTTTGTCCAGTGCCTCATTGTCCTTGCGGATCAGATCTCCAAAACATCCGCTCCCGTAGGTGTACCAACGTTTTTCCGTCCTGTGTGCCATCAGCGTATTGATGATCGCATCCAGGCTCCCCACAGCATCCTGATACCCCAGTGCACGCATCGCATTCCCGGCAATCTCTACATCCGGATTGGTCATCAGCGCTTCGAGGATCATACACACTTTCTCATGGCGCCCTTTATCACGGATCATTCCAAGGGCGGTTGCCGCATAGTTCCGGATCACTTTTTCCTCATTGACGTCGTTGGCAATGTTCACGAGTGCAGCAAAAGTCTTCTCTTCGGCCGAAACTTCGTTTGCGACAAGGCGAATCAATTCCGAACGACCTGAGCGCATTGCCTGTTTATCTGAAATGTATTCGATCAATCCCGAGCGCAGTTCCTCATCTTCGTTTAACCACCAGTTGGAGAGTAACTGCCCGATCTGAGTAGAAACACTCTGATAGCCATCTGCAGGCTCCTCAATGGTTTTCAGCACCTCCAGAATCTGTTTCCCGTATTCGGCATTTTCACGGTATTCACTGGAAGCGTAAGTCCAGAAGTTCAGGGCATGTGCCGCAGCCTGCTTTTCTTCATTCGTTCCTGTTCGGATGATGTATACAAGATCGCCAACAATAATGTCCTTTTTCGCTTCATCTTTGACCAGCTCCTCAACTCCTTCGCCAGCCTTTGTATAAGCATCACAATTCGTGTTTTGCTCCTCGCATGCCGCCAGGTCGCTAATCAGGGTGAGCAATTCAGGAGTAACCTCTCTTTTTTCAATTACTTCTTCTTCGGCCTCTTCCGTTGTTTTCTGTTCACCGCATGAGGCAAAGACCATGATTGCGGCGATCCATAAAATTGTCAGTTTTTTCATTTTTGCTTCGTTTTGATTTCGAAAGCAAACCTACTCCGGCATGGCCGTGCAGCAAAAAAATGTCAGTGAATCACCGTTATCTTCAGTGAACGGCACTCAATCAGTTGTGACCGGAATAACGATGTGAAGACGGGGTTTATAATTTGTAGCGCAAACTCAGCCCCAGTCCGGCAGACCAGCGTGTGCGCTTCACGTTGTTCCATTCCATCCCATGCAGGGCGTCGTATTCAAAGCGGCCGTAAAGCCCTACCCCCAAACGATTGATCGAATAAATGAATTCGGGACGTAGCGAAACATTCAATCCGAACTGTTTGTAGGTATCCGGATAGGTGATATTCGGTACAATTTCATCCGTAGTGTATTTCATATACGACATCCGTACTCCCAAACCGGCATCCAGCATGAAACGCTGTCCAAGCGGCACTGTGTAATGCAGGTAAAGCGGAACCCCAATTGAAAAATTGCGCACATACCCCACGGATTCGATGGTGTTGGTCAACTGTTCATAGACAGGGTTGTACAGGGTGTCGATGACCTGCATGCTGGTGTCGTAGACCAGAACCGTCTGATTTCCGGTAAAAACACTGTCGTATTGGAGCGTTTTCTCCACCAAACGATCTTTGCGTTGCATATAATCAACTCCTCCTGAAAGTGCCAGTCTTCGGCCAATCGGATAATAAACTTCCAGTGATGCATAAACACCGGCCTGCTCGTCGATCGAAAGATCTTTGTTGCCGATTGAACTCATTGAATTCATTCCAAACGAAGTACCGGCATATGTCGCCAGGCTGAGTTTATTCCCCTTGCCTTTTGGTGGAACGAAGCTGATGGCTGATTCCTGCAGCGTTTTCTCAATGTCAGCGTCAATCGAAACGGCAGCGCGGGTAGCAAGCTCATTTACAGGTTCCATCGTTATCGATTCCTGACCGGAAGCCTCCGATGCCGTCTCACCGGAAACCACTTCACCCGTATTGCTGCTACCAGGTGTTTCACTCCCCGATGAGCTATTGCCGGCGACGTTCATACTATTCATTGATGTATTATTCACCGGTTTCTGCCCATCATTTTCGTTATTCCCGGAACCGGAAGTCACGGTTCCACCACTGACTTGATTCACCGGCTGGTTTTCTTCGTCGGTGCGATGTGTGACATGCGCTGTTGTTCCCTCCATCGCTCCGGCTTCTTCTCCATAGTACCTCGGAGGATACGAATTTTCTCCTGCTCCTGTTGAACTAACGGTATTCGTAACGTTTTCGCCTGGCATAGCAGTCAGATCTTCTCCTGACTGCGCGTTGTTCTCCTGACTGCTATTGTCTGATTTACCAACAGAACTCGCAGCGCCCGACGCTTCCGATCCTGTAGCTGTTTCTTCTGAAGTCAAACTCATCTCAGAAGTTTCCTTATTCGCCTCGTTGCCGGCAATCGCTTCGCGCTCGACTCCGGTTTGCGTTCCGAACCATACCAATCCTGCCACCACTGTCACGATCAGCAAGGCCGACCAAAGGATCCAGACCTTTCGCTTACCGGCCACCGGAGCCGGATTTGTAAACAGAGTCTCATCGATCGCCTGTTTCACCGACGGAGGCGGAGTTGTTTCGGCACCTTCAAAGGTCGAAGCAAATAGTTGTTCTATTTCATATCTACCTGCTCTATAGTATCTTACTTGCTAGTCGTAAGCTTGTCGAGCTCTAGATTCACCATCTTGAAGCTCGATC
>JBNKYR010000209.1:0-7145 GCA_050300995.1 Crocinitomicaceae bacterium
GATAAAGGAGAGACCATTGATGAAAAACTTTTTGCACCTGAGCAGATTAAATCTCTAAACCAAATTATTCTGGATAAGATATTAGGTGAGGACGGGTGGGTCTGGGATAACCATCCCAGTGAATGTCACATTATCCTGCACCTATGGGAGGAGATTGATAACGATAATATGAAAGAGTATGTTGCTCGCTTCATAGGTGAAAGTCCTGAAAACGCGCTTACCTTCATCGAGTCTTATCTAACAAAAACAAGGTCATTGGGAAGCAAGGTCTTTCATAAGGGTGACCTCTCAAAAGAGAGCTATGAAGCTCTAATAAAATACGCAGACCCGAAGAAAATCAAAAAGCAATTGGAGAAGCTTTATACAGAAGAAAACCTTTCGGAAGGGGTTTTTTGGTCAAAAAGAAATCGGGATGCAAACACATCTATCAATGCAGCCAGACAGTTTTTGCATTGGTATTCCAAAGAGGATTAATCAATTACCACGATAGAAAAATAATTAACCTGTACTACTTCCCGATACAAAACTTCGAGAAGATATTCCCCAACAGATCGTCGGTAGAAATATCGCCGGTAATGCTTCCCAGATGAAACATTGCCTGACGGATGTCCATGGCTACAAAATCGCCCGTGATGCCTTCTTGCAACCCCGTCTGCGCCTTAACAAGGCTTTCTTCCGTGCGCAACAATGCTTCGTGGTGGCGTGCGTTAGATACAATCGTCTCGTCTGCGAGGTTAAAATCACCCTTCACCGCTTCGGATAGTTTGTTCCGCAGTTCATCAAGGCCTTCCCCATGCTTAGCGCTGATGGAAAGCGTTCCGGGATCTTCCGGGAAACGACCTCCCAAATCCGCCTTGTTGATGATCCGGAAAATGGTCTTTTGCGGATATTTTTCACGCAACTCCTCCGTCCAGCGCCCAACTTCCTCCACACTTTCCGCTTTACCCCCATCTGCCAGGCACAATACAATGGTCGATTGTTCGATCTTGGCACGTGAACGCTCAATTCCCATTGCCTCAATGGTTTCGGCACCTTCGCGAATTCCGGCGGTATCAATCAGGCGAAAACTGATGCCGTCAATATTCAGGACCTCCTCAATCACATCGCGGGTAGTTCCCTCGATATCACTTACAATTGCGCGATCTTCGCCCAACAATTGATTCAATAACGTGCTTTTTCCGGTATTTGGCGCGCCGACAATAGCCACGGGTACGCCATTCCGAATCGCGTTGCCTAATGCAAATGACCGGATCAAACGTCGGATATAAGCCAGCACCTCCGTGACAAGGTTCAGTAGTTCAGAGCGATCCGCAAACTCCACGTCTTCCTCCGCAAAATCCAACTCCAGCTCTACCAATGAGGCAAAATGGATCAGTTTTTCACGCAAATCCTTCAGTTCGGAAGAAAACCTTCCTCTCAACTGATTCAGTGCTATCTCGTGCGCTCGACGCGTTTGTGATGCAATCAGGTCTGCTACGGCCTCTGCTTGTGAGAGGTCAAGTTTTCCATTCATAAAGGCTCTTTGCGTGAACTCTCCGGGTTCTGCCAAACGACTTCCTGATTTCAACAACGCTGTGAGTAGTTGCTGTTGGATGTAGGGAGACCCGTGACAGGAAATTTCCGCACTCTCCTCCCCCGTATAACTCTTCCCTTCGGAAAAGATGGAAACCAGCACCTCATCGATCAAAGCACCTTCCGGATCGTGTATCGTCCCGAAATGAATGCTGTGTGAGACACTTTTCTCAAGATTTTTGGAAAACAGCGTCGATACCAACTTCCAGGACCCGGGGCCGGAAACGCGGACCACGCCAATAGCGCCAAGTCCTTGTGGAGTTGCCAGTGCACAGATGATATCGCTTTGAGTAAGCATGCTGCAAAAATAGCGCTTTCAGGCAACAAAAAACCCCGCAGACTTCGACAAAGCTCAGTCATCTGCGGGGTTGTTCTTTAATTCGTTTTCGTTATCGGATCACCAAACGCTTCACCAGTGATCTTCCGTCTATGATGAGGTGCACGAAATAAACACCTTCTCCCAATCCGTCCACTGTAAAATCAGCAGAAGTATTGTCATAAGTCTTTATGCGACGTCCTTTCATGTCCGAGATGGAAATAGCCTCCAGTGTCCCCGGATGCGCAATACTGAAAGTACTGCTCGCCGGGTTTGGATACAATACCACCGTTTGCGCGCTTACCTCATCCAGTCCGAGGCACTCGTCCACGTAAATTGTCTGCGTTGCAGATGCAAAACAGTTGTTTCCGTCCGTGTAGCTGTACGTAACCGTATGTGTTCCGAGTCCTGCGGTTCCCGGATCAAACAGCCCACTGGTGATGCCCGGACCTGAATACGTTCCACCAACCGGTGTTCCTCCTGTCAGGGTGAAGCTCGGTGTATAGACACACACGCTGCTGAAAACACCAAGGGTTACGTTCGGAATAGCATTGATCACGATATCCGTTCCATTGTCCGATCCGACTATTGCCGGGTTACTCGATACTACACGTAAACGATATCCACCACCTGTCGGTACTGTTCCCGGAATGGTAATATTGATAGAAAGCGCTCCTGAAGCTGAAGAAGAAAGTGTTCCCACGGTCTGCGGGGAAGCAAAAGATCCGGACGCATCCGAGAGCTCTGCCGTAAATACATTTCCTGCATTGTAGGTTCCTACAGCGGTGAAATCAAGCACATCTGTAATAACAGTTCCGTAACACCATGACAACGGTGAAAATGTAGCCGTTGCTATACTTTCTGTTGGTCCGGGCACTGTAATGCTCACGTCATCAACCGCAAAGGAAGGGTCTGAACCGCTTCCATTGTCGTCATTTACCCAACGGAAGGCGATCTTTACATTCGGGTTGTTATTCGCAGAAGAAGGCAAAGCCATGCTGAATGCCGTCCAGGTTCCCTGTAAGCCGCAAGGACTTGTTTTCGCGAGGGCGTCCAACATTGACCAGGTACTTCCATCGTAGTACCAAAGTGAGGCATCATCGAGCGAGCCTTCTCCGTTTTCCATGTACACAAAATCGATCGTAAGGTTTGAGTATCCGGTCAGGTCAATCGTTGGTGATTCAGCACGAACATCTGTTTCTGTACCGCTTCCCCAGCCACCAAGGCCGAAATCGCACCAACCACCGGCATCATAAGAAGCACCGTTATCACCCACCGTAGTGGAACCAATATGAAGCGATTCATCACCAGAGCAGGTTGTTCCACACGCACCGGCAGCATTTCCGTTTTCCGCACAACTCACATAGAACATGTTTGGCGCCGTCGGATATCCGCACCCATCTAAAGAAGGGCTGTTGTTCGTTACGGTCCAGGCACCGTTTCCGCTATTCATTCCTGCAGCCGGACATCCCGAAGTACATGAGTTTTCAAAATCTTCTGACCAAACTGTGACCTGGCCAAAGGAGGTAGCCGTCAGAAGTGACGACAACGAAAGAAGTAGTAGTTTTTTCATTGAGGTTAACTGTTTTAGTGGACTAAATGTAGTTCATTTCGCATGAATAGCAAAATTCTGAACAAAAGACGCTTCTGCTTACCGTTTGGTTTGAAAAAAACGCTGAACCAGTTCCGTCGCTTCCTCTGCGAGAACCCCGCCAACAACCTCCGTTTTCGGGTGATAAATACCCGTATAGCGTCCGGCTCCTCGCTTTTCATCCTTTGCTCCGAAAACAACCCGATCCAGTTGCGACCAAAACAACGCTCCTCCGCACATGGTACAAGGCTCGAGTGTAACGTACAACGTACACCCCTTCAGGTACTTTCCTCCGATGTAATTTGCCGCAGCCGTAATCGCCTGCATTTCCGCATGGGCGGTTACATCGTGCAACTGCTCTGTTAGGTTGTGTGCCCGGGCAATGACCTGACCTCCCGCAACGACCACCGCTCCCACCGGAACCTCTCCCAAATCAAAGCCCTGTTGGGCCTCGCGCAGGGCAAGTTTCATATAATATTCGTCGTTGTGCGGTTCGATCATGCGGGAGTTTTGTGGAAAGTTAGCGTTTTTTTGCTGCTCACTTTTCTTATTCTGTACATTTAGGGCATGAACAGCATTTCGCTACTGGAAAAGGGCGATACCATCGCCATCGTCGCCCCGGCGAAAGCCATTGAGGAAGAACATGTTCGCTTTGCTGCTGACTTTCTCGAAAAGCGCGGTTTTCACGTATCCATATCCCCCCATTGTCTTGGGACATCGAATTACTTTTCCGGAACGATTGAGGAACGGAGAGCAGACATGCAGGACGCGCTGGATGATCCGAATGTGAAAGCAATTCTGTGCGCTCGAGGCGGGTACGGCTCTATTCATTTGGTTGACCTCCTCGACTGGAGCGGATTTCAGCGTTCACCGAAGTGGATCATCGGATTCAGTGATGTGACCGTGTTTCATCAGCGATCGCACCTCCTGGACTTTCCAAGCGTTCATGGTAGCATGCCACTCAACTTTTCGAAAAACAGCCAGGAAGCGCTTGAAACGTTGCTTCATGCAATTACCCGGTCTTCTTATGTCGTTCGGGGGCCGCAACATGAGAACAATATCTTCGGAAACGCGAATGGGGAACTCATTGGCGGAAACCTTTCGATTCTCTATGGCTTACTTGCCACCAACGATCGCGTCGATTACAGGGAAAAACTCTTGTTTATTGAGGACCTCGGAGAACATTTGTATGCCATTGACCGGATGTTTTATGCTTTCCGAAAGGCTGGCGTTTTTGCCCAGATCAAAGGGTTGGTGGTTGGAGGGATGACCGACCTCAAAGATACCGAAACTCCTTTCGGAAAAAGCATCCATGAACTGATCCTGGGACATGTTGAGTCGCTGGGTATTCCTGTAGCACTTGATTTCCCGGCCGGGCACATTGATGACAACCGCGCATTACGTTTTGGCAGCCCGACTCAGTTTTCGGTTAACGAGAACGGCTCAGAACTGATCTTCGGAAACTAAAAAAGGCGATCCGAAGACCGCCTTTTCCAATTTATTCCGTATTTCAATTACATCAATACCACACGCACATATGCTGCGTTTCCGGCTTCATCATTGAAACGAAGTGTATATGTTCCCTGTTCCATTCCGGAAAAGTCCATCTCATGCTTCACAGCACCTTTCAGTTGCTGCTCAAATACTCGCTGACCGAGTGCATTGAATGCTTCCATGGTTACATCACCGGACTGACCGCTTACCATTACGGTAAACACACCAGTGTTCGGGTTAGGATAGACTTCAAGAGCTGCAAATCCGCCAAGTTCTCCCACAGCCATCACACTACCCACATACACTGTAAGCGTATCTGTACAGCCATTACCGTCTGTCACTGTTACCATGTAACTTGCGTTTCCGGCAAGACCTGTAGGATCTTCAACTGTTCCTGCGCCGTTTGTCCAGCTAAATGTGTAAGGAGACGTTCCTCCTGTCACTGTCAGGTCAATTGATCCATCATTTCCGTTTGTTTCGTCCGTGCTGGTTGCCGCAAGCGAAATTGCAGATGGCTCTGCCACGGTGATCGAATCCATCAACATACAACCAACGCTATCCGTGATCGTGTACGTATAGGTTCCTGCACCAAGGGCCATTGGGTCGTTTCCTGCCCAATCTGTTGTCATTGGTCCGGCACCACCTGCTTCGTTCAAGACAACGCTTCCGTCTGTTCCGCCATTACACAAAACGTCAGTAACGTTCGGGTTTGTTGTAATTGCAGGGTTGATTGAAACGATAGTCACGGTGTCCTGGTAAGTACATCCTGAAGGATAAGTTACTGTTACACCATACGAGCCTACACCCAGGTTAATTGCAGTTGAATCCGTCTGGCTGCCGGCACTGGCATCCCACATATATGTTGCAGTCGGATCTCCGGTAGAGAATGTTGCCACACCGTTCGTATCATTGAAACATGTTACATCTGTCTGCCCGTAAAGCATTGGCATCGGCGGCATGTTTGCAGAGATATTGAGGATATATTCTCCAACGTTACTACTGAATCCTTCTACCACAATATTCAGGGTATCACCAACACTTACAGGGAAATTGAGGATCTCAGATTGTAAGCCACAAGCATCGTCATTTCCTCCCAGCTGGTTTGCCTGATTATCGTAGATACGCAGATAAGTATCAAAAGATGAGCCACAAAGGCTGAAGTTCAAAGACTCCTCACAGACATTTGTAACGATGTACTGATAGAATACATCTGCTGCTGCGTTTCCGGTGGTGCTCGTGTAACAGAACGAGTTGTTTCCTGCATCCGTATACGGCAAAGAAGGAACGGCAATCGGATCCTGAAGGCTATCACCTGCAAACGTACCACAGTCTGTCACGAAAGAAGCCATCACCCATGGAGAGACATTTGATGTTGTGGTAAATGTCCCAACCGGCTGCTGAGAAGCTGCGGTTGCGTTGCTGGTTTCACCATCTGTGGCATTTGGTCCACTGAAGAACCAGTCGTTGATGTCGAATACACCACCATTTGTCAATGACCCGTCATAACGATATGCCCATCCGTCCATGTATTCCCATGCGGTTCCTGTTCCGTCAACGTTCACGTCTCCGAACACATCAATCACAGATCCATTCTTAAACAATTCGACTGCATCGTCTCCGTTGATCGACATTGCTGTTCCTGCATCGTAATCCGCATAAAAACCAAAGTAACTGTTGAATCCTGTTGTGTCGGAAACAACATAGATGTATGAACCGGCGTAAACGGTATCGTTCGGGAAAACATATTCCGGAGCGCCTGTGGCACCACCACCGTTGTTGGCAGAAGAAACACCATAAATACTCAGGTCATAGATGTCATCAATTGCATACAGCTCGATTCCTTTCGGAAGTCCTCCTGTCAACGGGCCGTCATAAACACCTGTGATGATCAGGGGTTCGTAAGGGGTACATACTTCACGAACATAAAAATCGTACGGTGTTGCAATTGTCAGGCTCGTAGCGTTGTACGTTGTCCCTGTAACATCCATTCCTGATGTGGGAGCAGGAGACCCCGCCGGCAGGAGCGCCAACTGGAAATCAGATCCACCACTGAAAGGAGTCCAGGAAAGGTCAGCAGAAGTAGGTGTAATGTTGGATGCCGTCAGGCCGGAAGGTCCAATACATGGAGGACTCACCATATCTACATCATCAATGTACCAGTTATCCCCATCG
>JBNKYR010000210.1:0-7141 GCA_050300995.1 Crocinitomicaceae bacterium
TGATATGCGAGATTGTCTAATGTACGAGAAAGCAATGCCACTCTAATCTGTTTTGGCATTGCGTTTGTACCACTCTGAGCTGACAGAGCGTAGGTATTAAACACAACTGAAATAACAGCAATAAATAATAGGAATAAAATGATAAAATGTACTTTCATAGCTTTTGATTTTGCGCTCTAAATGTAACAACTTTTTATCAGCAGCTCTTTGCTTCAAAATTCCGGACGACACCATTTTATTGAGCTCATCAAACATCTTCTTTTCAAGATAGCTGCAAACTTTTCCTTTCATCCTATGACAGAAGTGCATAGAAATGGCTAGTTTGGAGCACCAATTTTAATATTGCAAATTCATTTTGACATGAAACATTTCCTTCTCAGTGTCTGTATTCTGTTTTCGCTGTCTGTCCTCGCTCAGAAAAACAAAGAGGCATCTTCTTCCCTCGATGCCTCCACGGTGAGCGGACTCTCTTTCCGCCTGGTTGGCCCTGCCAAAACCTCCGGCCGAATTGCTGACATTGTCGTGCATCCGAATGATGAACACACATGGTATGTTGCGGCAGCGTCGGGAGGCGTCTGGAAAACGGAAAATCACGGAACTACCTTCCAGCCTATTTTCGATAACTACGGCGCCTTCTCCATCGGCTGCCTGGCCCTCGCTCCGTCCAATCCGAATACCGTTTGGGTGGGCACAGGAGAAAATAACAATCAACGATCCGTGGCCTATGGTGATGGTGTATACAAATCTTTGGACGGTGGGAAAACCTTCAAAAACATGGGATTGAAAAACTCCGAGCACATCGGAAAGATCATCGTTCATCCCACGAATGAAAACATCATCTGGGTTGCCGCCTATGGTCCGCTCTGGAGCTCAGGAGGTGAGCGCGGCGTCTTCAAATCAACCGATGGCGGCGAAACATGGAAACAAACTCTTTTCATTTCTCAACATACGGGAATCGCAGAAATTGCCATTGACCCGAGCGATCCGAACGTTCTTTATGCATCAGCACATCAACGCCGCCGACGTGAATGGACCTACATCGGTGGAGGACCGGAATCCGGCCTTTACAAATCGACTGACGGTGGAGAAACCTGGCGTGAGATCAACGAAGGACTGCCGAAAAACGAAATGGGACGCATTGGAATTTCTGTCTCCCCTGCTGATCCGAATTACATCTATGCCATTGTTGAAGGTCGTGGGGATAAGGGTGGTTTCTTCCGCTCAACCAATAAAGGAGAATCATGGAGCAAAATGTCCGGCTATGTCACCAGCGGAAACTACTACCAGGAAATCGTGTGTGACGTCGCTAACAGGGATAAAGTTTTCTCTATGACGACCTGGCTGCACCACACCGAAGATGGCGGCAAGAATTTCAAAGCAACCGGAGAAGATCACAAACACGTGGACAACCACTGCATCTGGATCGATCCTGCCAACACTAACCACTGGATTGTTGGTTGCGACGGTGGTATCTATGAAACCTTTACCCATGCGAAAGAATGGCGTTTCTACGACAATCTGCCAATTATCCAGTTCTATAAAGTGGCAACAGACAATGCCGAACCGTTTTACAACATTTACGGAGGGACGCAGGACAACAACTCCATGGGAGGTCCTTCCCAGTCGGTCAATAACGCTGGAATTCTCAATTCCGACTGGTTCATCACCAATGGTGGAGACGGTTTCGAATCGGCAATTGATCCGCAAAATCCCGATATCGTATATGCGCAGGCCCAATACGGATGGCTGGTTCGATATGACAAAACATCCGGAGAGAAAACGCCCATTCAGCCAATGCCGGGCAAGGGAGAAGAAGGCTATCGCTGGAACTGGGATGCGCCGCTGCTGATCTCTCCTCACGACAACAAAACGCTTTATTTCTGCGCCAACAAAGTATTTAAAAGTACCAATCGTGGCGATGACTGGACAACCATTTCCGGCGACCTTTCCCAACAGATCGACCGGAACAAGTTGGCGGTTATGGATCAGGTATGGGCAATTGACATGGTCGAAAAAAACAAGTCCACCACCATTTATGGCAATATTGTGGCCTTTGATGAATCGCCGAAACAAAAAGGCTTGCTTTACGCAGGAACTGACGACGGCCTGATCCGCGTGTCGGAAAATGACGGCGGAAGCTGGTCGAAAGTATCCAGCTTTCCCGGAGTTCCGGCCAATACACGTGTCAACATGATCTGTGCCGGTCAGCATGACGCCAATGTTGTATTTGCGATCCTGAACAATCACCGCGCGGGTGATTTCAAGCCTTACGTCCTCAAAAGTACCGATCGTGGGAAGACCTGGAAATCCATTTCCGGAGATCTTCCGGAACGCGGCTCAGCCTATGTAATCCGACAAGATCACGTGGATCCGAACCTGCTTTTCGTCGGTACGGAATTCGGTAGCTACTTCAGCAATGACGGAGGCGTACATTGGGTAAAACTCAGCGGACTTCCAACGATCGCAGTGTACGATCTCGACATTCAGCAACGGGAAAACGACCTGGTTGCTGCGACTTTCGGTCGTGGGTTTTATGTTTTGGACGATTACTCACCCCTGCGTTCCATGAATGCTGAGCTGATTGCCAGAGAAGCACACCTCTTCCCTGTTCCGGACGCCTTGCATTACGTGGAAAGCGCACCATTGGGGCTGCGCGGTACCGGCTCACAAGGACACAATCTATGGAACGCCGAAAATCCGGCTTTCGGGGCAACTTTCACATTGTACCTGAAGGAAAGCGAAAAGCTCATGAAAGACGAACGTCGGGAAAAGGAACGCGAACTTGAAAAAAGCAAAACACCGGTAGACTACCCTTCTTTCGAGCAACTCCGAAAAGAAGATGCGGAGGAAAAAGCCTCCCTGGTGTGGATTATTTACGATGCTAGCGGAACTGAAATCAAGCGATTGAATTCCAGTCCCGGCAAAGGCATTTCCCGCACCACATGGGATCTTCGCATGGAAACAACCTCTCCGATCCAACTTCAAAAATCAGAACCGGGTCGTTACTCTTCCCCGGACAACGGTTTGCTTGTTGCACCGGGCGACTACTCGATTGAAGTCTATCGTATTAAGAATGGAGAAATCAAGTTATTGATTGAACGAACCAACTTTAAAGTGGTTGGATTGAACAACCAAACCCTCGCGGCCACCAACAACGATGAGTTGATCCGATTCCGTAAGGAAGTTGCCGAATCAGAGCGGCTGTTAAAAGGATCCACCAAATTGATGGACGAGACGGCCGATCAGTTGAAATACATCAAAGAAGCGCTGACTAACTATCCTGGTACTGATCTCAAGCTCCTGACAGAAGTGCGTGCACTTGAGGAAATGATCACCGATTGTCAGATCATGCTTTGGGGGAACTGGTACCGTAGCAACAATGAATTTGAAACGGCGCCTGGTATTGCCAGCCGACTGGGAATGGTTTATTATCAATTGCACGGAAACCGCTCTGGAGTAACCCAAACACAACGGGAAAACAAAGCCATCGCCGAAGAAGAATACAAGCACTTCCGGGAAAAACTCAACACGATCATCCAACGGAAGGAAGTGTTGGAGCAACAATTGAAGGACGCCTCTGTGCCGTATGTGCCAGGAGGAGATCGTGACTGGAAAGAAGATTAAATCAAAAAGGGGGCCTGCGGTCCCTTTTTTTGTTACTTATTCCCGCAGGTGCATTTAAGTGAAAAAGAACGCATGAAATACTTCATTCTACTTTCAGCTCTTTTAGCAGTTTTGCGGTTGCAGGCTTGTGGTAACGAATACGGTTATTCCCTGAATGGGGAGCGCCTGTATACACGCTACTTTTACCTTTCCGAGAACTATCGGACGTTCGACAAACAAGCCATTCGCGAACGCCTCCGAACATTACGAAGTCAGACTCAGGATTTCAAAATACAATCCGATATCGCGTTAAACTTAATGAAACTGGGGTATACGGATTCAGCCCTGCTGATCCTTGAACCACTGGCTCTTGCCCATCCGCAAGAGTATATCGTGCAGGCAAATCTTGGTACCGCTTATGAGCTTTCCGGCCAACTTGAAAAAGCCCTTGAGCATATCCGTAAGGGAGTTGAACTCAAACCGGATTCACACTGGAATTCCGAGTGGATCCACGTAAAAATACTGGAGGGCAAGATCAAAGAACGACGATCTCCGGGATGGTTAAACACTCATCCGATTGTGAGCATTGAGGAGCTTTATGCATTCATGCAGCCACGACGGGATGCCAGACCATATGAAAATCCGGTCATGCTGCAGATCCGTACACGCCTGCCCTTTACCCCGGCACCGAACAAAGTTATCGGGAACCTGCTTCGTACGCTTGCCGAATATGCCGAGAAATATGACACTTACGAAAATGCCCTGATGGCCTATGTCTACCTGATGGAGTTCGAACCGCATCGCAAGTATATCTATACCGATAAGATCACCAAACTGAACCAGAAGCGACGGGAGCTCGACATCCATGAACTATCGGTTCCCTTCAAGCACATGCTGGAAAGATCGGAAATTGACCCCGAGTTGTTGCTGCTTGGATTGCACGATACCGAAGAAGCGCTTTACACGGAAGATCAGGAACGTTACGCTCTTGAAGACTCGATCAGGGAATTGAATGCCTCACTGGATTCGATTTCAGCGCAGGAAAATGCAGACGCCGACGGAGTGTCGACAGGCCCCCATTCAAATGACCCCAACTACCTCATGATAACTATTATCGGCCTGCTTGGGTTGACCATCGGTATCGGTGGCACCTGGCTGGTATTGAAGCGAAGACCATAGACAAACAGTGCTTCAACAAAAACGCCGGGAAATATCCCGGCGTTTTCCTTATTCTATAACTACAGGTTTCTTCACCTTCGTTTTCGTCAGAGCGATCTCCAAAACCTCATCCATCCGCGTCACGTAATGGAATGTCAATCCCTTCAGGTAATCCTGATTGATTTCCTCCACATCGTTCCGGTTCTTCTCACACAAAATGATCTCTTTGATTCGTGCACGCTTCGCCGCGAGAATCTTTTCCTTGATCCCTCCGACCGGCAATACTTCGCCGCGCAGGGTGATCTCACCAGTCATGGCCAGATTCTGTTTCACCTTGCGTTGCGTAAATACCGACGCCAATGATGTCAGCATTGTAACACCGGCACTCGGTCCATCTTTCGGTGTGGCCCCCTCCGGCACGTGAACGTGTACGTTATGGCGATCAAAAACTTCCTGATCGAGCCCCAGCATATCGCTGTGTGCCTTCAGGTATTCCAGGGCAATTACTGCCGATTCTTTCATGACATCGCCAAGATTTCCGGTCAGGGTCAATTTTCCCTTTCCTTTGGTCACCGACGATTCTATGAAGAGAATATCTCCTCCGACACTTGTCCATGCAAGACCGGTAACCACTCCGGCAACTTCGTTGTTCCCGTACTTGGTACGTCCCCGACCTGCCCCGAGAATGGTAAACAGATCTTCACGCTTGATCTTCACTTCGTACTTCTGCTCCATCGCGATCTGACGTGCACGGTTTCGCACAATCTTCGCGACAACCTTATCAAGACCACGCACACCGGATTCGTTCGTGTACTCCTCAATAAGGAACTCCAACACCCGTTTATCAATGGAAATGTCTTTTTTCGACAAACCATGTTCCTTGATCTGTTTCGGCAAAAGGTGACGTCGAGCAATTTCGATCTTTTCTTCCACCGTATATCCGTTCACCTCAATGATTTCCATCCTGTCCCGCAAAGGCGGCTGAATGGTTGACAAATTATTCGCCGTAGCGATAAACATCACACGGGAAAGATCGTATTCCGTTTCGATGTAATTGTCATAAAACGCACTGTTTTGCTCAGGATCAAGTACCTCCAGCAATGCTGATGAAGGATCGCCATGATTGCTTCTTCCGAGCTTATCGATCTCATCCAGCACAAAAACCGGGTTACTGATCTCTGCCTTTTTAAGGTTCTGGATGATACGCCCCGGCATCGCACCGATATAGGTCTTTCGATGTCCGCGGATCTCCGATTCATCATGCAAGCCACCGAGTGACATACGTACATATTTCCTTCCCAGGGCCTCCGCAATTGATTTTCCGAGTGAAGTCTTACCAACTCCCGGAGGGCCATAGAAACAAAGGATCGGTGATTTCATATTTCCTTTCAGCTTCAATACTGCGAGGTACTCCAGAATCCGTTCTTTCACTTTTTCCAGACCGTAATGATCACGCTCCAGAATTTTAGACGCACGATTCAGGTCGAGATTATCCTTTGAATATTCTCCCCACGGAAGATCGAGCATCAGATCCAGGTAATTCATCTGAACCGTGTACTCAGCTCCCTGAGGATTCATTCGGCCGAGTTTTTCCAGTTCCTTGTAGAACAATTTGCGCACCGGCTCCGACCATTTTTTCTTCGTCGCACGTTGCTGCATATCATCGACGTCCTGCTGCTGCGGATTATCCCCCAACTCGTCCTGGATGGTACGCATTTGTTGATGCAGGAAATACTCTCGCTGCTGCTTGTCAATATCCTGTCGCACCTTTGTTTGAATCTCCTTCCGCATTTCCAGCATCTGGACCTCTAACGTAAGGTGCTCCAATACCATCATTACCCGTTTGCGGATATCCAGCTCGTTCAGCATTTCCTGCTTTTTGGCAACGTCCGCATTCATGTTGGATGAAATGAAGTTCACCAGGAAAGTCGGGCTGTCAATGTTACCAATTGCGAAAGAGGCTTCCGATGGAATATTCGGACTTTCATGAATGATCTCAAGGGCGAGGTCTTTGATCGCCTTGAACATCACCTTCATCTCCTTGTTGGAATTGTCCACTTTCGCTTCCGTCAACAAGCGCACCCGGGCCCGCATATACGGTTCCGTTTGTAGCGGCTGCTCGATCTCAAATCTTCTTTTTCCCTGGATGATCACCGTTGTGGTACCATCAGGCATTTTCAGTAGGCGAATGATTTGCGCCACCGTACCGATCGAGTGGAGGTCGGCAAACTCAGGCGCTTCCACATCCTGATTTTTCTGGGAAACAACCCCGATGATGCGGGATCCACTGTTTGCTTCACGAATCAGTTTGATGGATTTGTCGCGTCCCACGGTGATCGGAATGACCACTCCCGGAAAGAGCACATTGTTTCGCAATGGT
>JBNKYR010000211.1:0-7093 GCA_050300995.1 Crocinitomicaceae bacterium
ACCCTTGAGATTGCGATTTAATGTAATATGCTTTTCAATAATCTTCGCTCCCATGGCTGCGGCAGCAACAGGTGCCATGATGCCCACCGTATGATCGGAATAACCAATCGTATATTGGCTGTATTCCTTTTGCAGGTATGCAATGGTATTCAGGTTTGCATTTTCAGGCTTGGTCGGATATTCCGAAACACAATGCAAAATGGAAATTTCAGAGTGGTAACGGGAAATGGTATCCAGCGCATAATCCAACTCTTCCTTATCCGCCATCCCTGTAGAAACGATGATCGGAATCTTTGTTTCAGCCAAGACTTCCAGTAAAGGAATATTGGTCAGGTCGCGACTTGCTACCTTCAGATAATCCGGTGTAAACAGCTTTAACAAAGAAGTACATCCCGGAGCACACAGGGTCTCAACGAAATCCAATCCGAATGATTTGGCACACTTGTAGACTTCGAAATGCTCCTCATCATTTAACTCCAAAAAGGCACGATGCTCACCGTACGTCGGGCCAAAAGAATTAACCGAAGTATAGGGCTCGCGCATCATGGACGCGGAAAGTTCCTGATTCAGATCTCGTTTGGTCAACTTGACAGCATCCAGGGATTTATATGTTCTATCGAACAAATCATCCTTTGCAGGCATAGCGGACAGCTCTACCAACAATTTCGCAAGATCAACCGATCCATTGTGGTTCTGCCCAATTTCCCCAATCACATAAACACCATTGCCATTACTTCCCATGCAATTCTATTTGTTTTTTCATTCGTTTCAGCCATTCCGGATGCTCATCTATACAATCACACAAACGCTGCAAATCTTCTGTAAAGTTAACAGTGACGGCATAAATCTCCTGCAATAATTTGAAATCTTCCTCCGTATCACATGTCAACCGAATATCGGTCCGTTGGTATACTACAGGTGCCGGTGACAGTCGGACATCAAACAATTCCGGGTGGCCATGAACATAATTCGTGACATGCTCAAGATAAAGAGAATCTGATGTCAACCCAAGTACTTTTTTCAGCACATCAGTTCGCACAAACTCTGCAAACACGCCAATATGGTTGAGTATCGTAGGCTTTCCGTTATCCATACTGAAGCTGCAATAGTCTCCCCCTTCCCGACCTTTTTCCAACAAAGTTGCAATTCCAGCCTGTTGCAAAAACGGATTGTCAGCACACACGCGAATGATACCGGAATATCCTTTCTCAGACGCTCCATCCACAAAACGCTTCAATACATTATTCTCCGAACCCCGAAAGCAGGAAACACCCTCCTTCTCCGCAATATCGCAAATCACTTCATCATTTTCAGAAGTACTCGTCACAACGAGTATCTGCTCACCGTACCCGGCTTCCTTCAAGCGATCAATGATAATCTCCAGAATATTCCGACCCTCATAAAAAGGTCGTACGACTTTTCCCGGAAGACGGGATGACCCGGTCCTGGCCTGAATCAGGATACCCGTTCGTTCCTTTTCCATTTTCTGTGTGCTACCTCATTCAACTTCCGGCACTTCTGTTTTCTTGTTCTCTTTCCATTGGAAGTATCCAACCACGATGAGCAGCAAGACAAGAATTGCCGAACCTATCTTGGACATCATCTCTCCCTTATGATATGCCGGCAAATCAAATCTAAACTCTACTTTATGACTTCCCGGTTGTACCTCCAATCCTCTCAGCAAATAATCGACTTTCAGAATTTCCTGCTCCTTTCCATCAACGTATGCTTTCCATCCGTCCTTGTAATAGATTTCTGAGAAAACAACCAGTTGATCCTCCTTCACATTGACCGAATAAGTAAGCTCATTTGGCGCGTAGCTGGTCATTTTTACCGTTCCTTCTCCTGCGAATTTTTTCTTCGAGAGTTTGGCTGCCTCAGATTTTAACATGACTGCTTCTTCCAGCGGTTCAAAATCATCCGATACTTCAATGGCCGTCAGCTTCGCAAATGAGTTTGCCGTATCCAGATCCAGCGTGATCTCAGGTACCAAATTGGTATTACCATTCACATCCATCACGAATACAGCACGCATCCCCTTATTCAAACCATTGGACAAAGGCACCGGAATCGAGTCTCCCGCAGGAAGCAGATAAACAAGTTTTTCGCTTCCAAAAGCTTCAGCTTCTTTCGCTTCTTCTCCGTTTACCAGAAGTTTTCCTCCGCCAATATTCTTTACACTGAATTTCTTCCCTAATGCAAGGATTTCGTCATTGGCCGTCTCGAACTCACTAACACTTTTCACCAACCATGCATTACCAAGTGCTCCTGGATTCTTTGATACCTTATCCCCCTGGATAAAGTACTTCACATTCAGCATGTTCAACACGTTGTTATTCGATCGTGAAATATGAAACTCAAAGAGGTTTTGAATGTTTCGGAGTTTCGCACCATGGTATCCACCAAGCGATTTATGGAAATAGGATGCACGTGAGCTTCCCCATGCATTGTTCAGTTCAAACACACGATAGTTCGTATTGGAATTGAGCGCCATGAACTTGTAAGAATCAATTATGCGACGCTTACCTATTCCGGTGATTCCAAGTTCATCCGCCTTCTTTTCACCTCGTTCGGCTCCGGCCTCCACAATTGCAGTCAACTCAGGATTCTCAGAAAGTTCACTTTGCATGATCTCCAGATCGGCTGCCGTAGAACTGATCGGATACGCCTGTTCAGCTTGAGGCACCCAGAAAATAAAATCACCCTTCGCATTTGTTTCCTTGCTGAGATAGTTCAAATCTACAGGAACAAGATCGGCCAGCAGCAATACGATAAGTCCTCCAATGACATAAGGTGTCGGGATCGCCGTAAAGAACAAAAGGGCCATGCAGGCAATGGTAAAGAAAGTCAGAACCAGCGAACGTGTCATTGATTTCTTAAAAATGGACTCACGAACAATTCGCATATCCATCAAATTACTCTCGATAGGCTCTATCTGAGCGTTCACAAACTGTGCTACCTGCTGCTCATTGTTGACATCCAGTTGGTACTGCGCCTTCAATACTGCAGGATCCATTCCTTCGAGCTGGTCCAGAATACTGCCCTTGTATTGATCAATAATCCGCTGATCACCTGAAGAAGTGTAATTATCTCCGAGACCTGCAAACATGACAACAAGAAGGAACATAAAGAAAGCCCCGGATGCGATCAGGAACGATTTCCATCGTTCTTTCAGGGCCTGACGCTCTTCCCACAGCTGTTGCAATGTCAGCACCGCAATCACAGGAATACATAATTCAACAAGCACCAGAATAATAGTTACAGTTCTGAATTTGTTGTACCCCGGAACATGGTCAATGAAAAACTCTGTGAATCCCATGAAGTTCTTTCCCCAGGAAAGTATGAGGGCAAGCACCGCAACTCCAAAGAGTACCCACTTAACCTTCTTCTTCAACAGGACGAGCCCCAGAAAGGCAAGGAATACGACAACAACCCCCAAATAAACCGGTCCGGAGGTGATTGGCTGTTCTCCCCAATAGAGCGGAAGATCCATCAGATTTTTGATCGTGGAATTCGGAAGATCCGAGTTCTCTGCAACTTCTGCAAAATTGGTTGCCCCGAGTGCTGCCGAATGAGACCCCTTGACATAAGGAGATATCAACGTAAACGATTCCCCGATTCCGTAACTCCATTGCGTGATATAATCTTTATCAAGACCACTGGTATTCGCTGTTGCCTCTGCACCTTCCGGTGTAATGGTTACATCATTTCCACCACGAATCGTGTATTTCGCGTAATCGTTGGTCATATTAATGTTCCCGATATTGATCATTAAGGCAATCAAATAGCCGACAACGATCCCCACGGTTGCAAAGCCGAATTCCTTGATCTTCTTATCAACAATGGCCTTAACAAGGAAATAAATACCAAGGAAAAACAACAGGATGCCGATATAGTAGGTCACCTGAAAGTGGTTCATCGCCAGTTCCATCGACATGAAAATGGCAGACAATATGGCTCCCCATTTCCAACTACGTTGAAACGCAAGCATAAAGGCCCCAACAACCGCTGGAGAGAATGCTACTGCAAGCGCCTTGGAATTGTGTCCCGCCTGTAAGATGATGATCTCATAGCTGGCAAAACCAAAAGCCAGAGATCCAAGCAAACCAATCAACGGTTTGATGCGCAGACACAACGCCAGAATGTAAAAACAAATCAAGTGCAGAAAGAATGCCCCTGCAGGCATTGGAAACCAGGACAAGATCCCCTTGATCATTGACTTAAACCAGTTTCCATGGTGCTGCACGGAAATCTGAGTAGCCGGCATCCCACCGAACATTGAATTCGTCCACAAGGGCTCTTCACCGGTCATTTCACGGTGATATTGGATTTCATTCGACATCCCTTTGAATTCCTGGATATCGTGTTGTTTTAAGCCATTACCACTGAACTCGGGAGAAAAATAAATGATCGTGACGATGATAAACACACCGAGTACGGCAAAATGCGCCCAATTTTTCGCGAAGAAATTCTTGATATTCATAGAGATGAATTGTGTTTGTTCTTTACAAGGTCATGAAGATAATGAAAATGTTTCTCCGGGTAGGAATCAGGAAAGAAATTAGCAATTGTTCGGACATGCCAAACTCAACGGTTTTCAAGGATTTCCCGAATCAGTTTACAATCCTCTTCGTTGAATGAATCAATGCGAATCCGACGATCATGACCGATCAACAGGTACAATTTGTAAATATCCGGATAATATCCCGTATCGTTTTCGTGGTAATCCTTTGTCCTAACCTGACTCAAGCCTGAAAAGCGCATGCGAGGAATGCTTTGTGTTCCGGACAGAAACGGGCGCTTTTTGAAAAAAATGGTGTCCTGTGAAAGTCTCAATTCAGATTTCCGGTTGAAAATGAGATGAACAGCCATCAAAAGCCAAATCCCCCAGTAAACAACGTGAATTTCCGGGCTCATTTGAAAGATCTTCATGTCACCAAGTGTTTCCCAACCCAATATTGACGCTATTCCAATAGCCAAAGTCATGAGAAGTACTGCAGCCAGAACAATTTCCCAGGAACTCATTCTTTTCCACGTGATCGTGGTGATTCCTTCCGCTTCCTTAATGATTAATCCGGGACCGAAGATCTTAAATGCCATCCGCTCAGTGTCAGGTGATTTGACACAAAGATACGATCAAGGAAGTATTCCCTTTGAATATTTGAAGGATTTCAGTTGATCTCTTCGAAATCCACGTCTTCCGCCTGCTCGGAACCCGGATTCTTAAGAATGCGTGTTTTTCCCAGATTTTGTGAGGTCTGACGCTTTTCTTCTTCCTGCCGACGCTGACGCTCGTTCAACGCACGCTCCTCTTCCATGTTTCGTTTTGCGTTCATCAATTGCCCGAGGAAGCGAAGCAGAACGAACACCCCGATAATGATCAGGATCGTCCGAAACAGCCCGGTTACACTCGCAGCAACCATTAGCGCGAAAGGTGCATGTTACGTTCGGAATAGATCTTCATGAAGAACGGATCGCGCAATGTCTGAAT
Organism: Crocinitomicaceae bacterium; assembly: GCA_050300995.1. Taxonomy (GTDB): domain Bacteria; phylum Bacteroidota; class Bacteroidia; order Flavobacteriales_D; family Crocinitomicaceae; genus UBA4466. The sequence goes on from JBNKYR010000211.1 coordinate 5,492, forward strand.
GAAACGGATTGCCTCACCGGTCGACTTCATTTCAGGCCCCAACTCCTTTTTCACTTCCGGGAATTTCTCGTACGAGAATACCGGAATCTTGATCGCATAACCTTCCTTCTTCGGATTGAACTTGAAATCTTTCACCTTCTTCTCTCCCAGCATTACCTTGGCCGCATAATTTACGTAAGGTTCGTCATAGGCCTTCGCAATGAAAGGCACAGTGCGGGATGCACGAGGGTTCGCTTCAATTACGTAAACCTTGTCATCTTTGATCGCAAACTGGATATTGATCAATCCAACCGTTTTCAGTTCTACGGCAATCTTCTTCGTGATATCAATGATCTGTTCCATCACAAAGTCACCCAGGTTATATGGCGGCAATACGGCATAAGAATCTCCGGAGTGAATCCCGGCAGGCTCAATGTGCTGCATTACCCCAATGATATATACGTCCTTGCCATCACAGATCGCATCCGCTTCGGCTTCAATTGCTCCCCCCAGAAAGTGATCGAGAAGAATCTGATTATCTCCCATATCACGGATGATATCTACCACATGATGCTCGAGTTCGTCCTTGTTGATAACGATCTTCATTTTTTGTCCTCCGAGCACGTAGGATGGTCGAACCAGCAAAGGGAATCCCAGGTCATCCGACAATTCAAGCGCCTGCTCGGCACTCTCAACCACACCGTATTTAGGGAACGGAATATTGTTGGCTTCCAGCAAGCGTGAGAATCGTCCGCGATCTTCAGCAAGGTCCAATGCTTCATAGCTGGTTCCAAAAATCTTGATTCCATAGCGATCCAGCTTTTCAGCCAGTTTCAGCGCTGTCTGACCTCCCAACTGCACGATCACTCCTTCCGGTTTTTCGTGCATGATAATGTCGTAGATATGCTCCCAGAACACCGGCTCAAAGTAGAGTTTGTCCGCTGTATCAAAATCCGTGGAAACCGTTTCCGGATTACAGTTGATCATGATCGTTTCGTAACCGCATTCTTTCGCTGCAAGCACTCCGTGTACACAACTGTAGTCAAATTCGATTCCCTGCCCGATACGATTCGGTCCGGATCCCAGCACAACTACTTTCTTGCGATCGGAAACCACACTCTCGTTTTCATACTCAAACGTGGAATAGTAGTAAGGTGTCTGGGCTTCAAATTCAGCCGCACACGTATCCACCAGTTTGTATACCCTCCGGATATTGAATTCCTGGCGTTTTTTATACACTTCCGATTCCAGACAACGCAGAAGGTGCGCAATCTGACGGTCTGCATATCCCTTTTGCTTAGCCTCGAAGAACAACTCCTTCGGAATGGTATCCAGGTGATATTGCTCAATGGTTCTTTCAAGGGCGATCAACTCGTCGATCTGCTTCAGGAACCAGATGTCAATTTTAGTTTTTTCGCGAATGGTCTTGAATGGAATTCCCAGCTTGATCGCATCATAAATATGGAACAAACGGTTCCAACTCGGATGCTCCAGGCTCTCGAGAATCGCATTCTGATCGCGCAATTCCTTCCCATCTGCCCCCAATCCGTTTCGGTTGATCTCCAACGACTGACAGGCCTTTTGCAGCGCTTCCTGAAAAGATCGCCCGATTCCCATCACTTC
>JBNKYR010000212.1:0-7074 GCA_050300995.1 Crocinitomicaceae bacterium
AACGATTCCGCCACGCTGAGTACGCGGATCTTATCGCTGTGTTTTTTCAACGGAATGGTATCCGTTACGATGAGTTCGGTAATTCTTGAATTTTCGATGCGTTCGTACGCAGGGCCGGATAATACGGCATGTGTACAGAATGCACGTACGCTTTTCGCGCCTTTTTCCATGAAGAGATCGGCAGCAGTGGTCAATGTTCCGGCAGTATCGCACATGTCGTCTACCAGTACCACATCTTTTCCGCTCACGTCTCCGATCACTGTCATCTCGGCAACCTCATTGGCTTTCTTACGGTGCTTGTGGCAAAGTGCCAGCCCCACATCCATTCGCTTGGCATACGAGTTCGCACGCTTGGCACCTCCGGCGTCCGGAGCAGCCAGAATCAGGTTTCCTGTATTCAGTTTCTCAATCTCGCTGTTGAAGATGGTAGATCCGAAAAGGTGATCAACCGGCACTTCAAAGAAGCCCTGGATCTGATCTGCATGCAGGTCCATCGTCATAATCCGGTCGATGCCAGCCGCCATCAGCATGTTCGCCACCAGTTTCGCACCGATCGCTACTCTTGGCTTATCCTTACGATCCTGTCGTGCAAATCCGAAATACGGAATCACCACACAAATCTTGTAAGCAGAAGCTCTCCGCGCGGCATCCACCATCAAAAGTAACTCGAAGAGGTTGTCTGCCGGTGGCATTGTTGACTGAACAATGAAGACTTGCTGGCCACGAACTGTTTCTTCGAACGAGACCACAAACTCCCCATCGCTGAATTCGGTTTTGATCACCTTACCCAACTCACCACCGTAAGCTTTGGCAATTCGTTCAGCCAAATCGAAGGAGGCACTACCAGCAAATATTTTAATTCCTGCAGACATAATTTCTTCCAGAGAGGCGCAAATTTAGTGAATTATCCCGAATCCAACCTATCCGAAGGTGTTAATTTCCTTCGGTTTCGCTTTCCTCTTCAGCCGTTGTTTCCTCCTGCACTTCATCCAACAACAGTTGCTCCAGCATCAGGGTGCTTTCCTTAAATGCAGGGATACAGGCAGAAACAAAGGTTCCGAAACCATTGTAGAACAACGATCCATCGCGTGTTTCCGGCGAAATCAGCTGATCTTTACGGTTATAGGATTCGAGCAAAATGATCCCGGCACCGATGAAAAACACCATTTTCAACATGGAAAAGAAAATTCCCAGAAGCTTATTGACCAGGTTAAGTTGAACGATCTTGATGACCTTTTCAAGGGCCTTTCCTCCAAAATAAACCATCGCACCAATTGCGAGGAAAATAATGGTAAATGAAATTGCCGGAAGGTACTCAGACGTGATCCCAAGATTATCGTGAAGGATTCCCGTTAGCCAATCCGAAAAGTGAATACCCGCATACAGCCCGAGAAACAGTGCCAGAAAGGTGAACAACTCAATGATGAACCCCTTGCGAAATCCCACCCAGGCAGCATATGCCAATGCCGCGAGTATAACGAAGTCAAGAAAGTTCATGGAGCTTTTCGCCTATTTGCAGTCGGATTTAAGCTTGGTAAAGAATGAGATCTCTACTTCGGACCAGAGTTTCGACACTTTGTCTTCGCCTGCATGGAGGTCCTTACAAACGCCATTCAATGCTTCAATCCCCGGCATTCCGTTCCAGGCTGCCACATCAATTGTTGCCTTGAAATCAAAATTCACATCATCGATCAGGTATGTTCCTTCCACGTCAAATGTGATGTTATTCATGGTAATTGCAACCACAGCTTTTCCGTCTTCACCCAGTGACTTCACAGAACCCTTGATCTCAGGTGTGTTGATTACCTGGAAAAAATGCTCGTAAATTTTGGTGTTGCGGTCCGGATTGTTGGTTTCTACGGAAGCCGTCTTGATCGTGAACGACATCGATTCCGCTACTTTCTTCGGATCGGCACCACTTTCTGCCGTAACTTCGAACTCATTAAAACTACCTTCCACAGGCACTTTAGACGTGGTTTTGAACGCCGTCCAGTCCAAAGTCGTTGTACCTTCATTGTACGAATACGTACAACTCTCTTCGGTACCCTCCTGTCCTTCTGTTGCTTCAGGCTCGGAAGTACAGGCAACCAGTCCGGTCAATAAAATCAATGAGGCAAAAAGGAATGTCGTTTTTTTCATGATCGAAGTTTTTGCTAAGATAAACATTTCGTCCAATGTTTTTCAATCCTCAAAATGCATGTATGTTCATCCGGCATTCGTACCTTCGCACCATGGATTTTGATGTGGAACTGCGCTTTCAGAAGCTGAAAGGAGAGCTGGAAAAGAATTTCGGCGGCGGGATGGATGTTCAGGCAATTTTGTTCCTGATCGGCGTAAACGAACTGGGAATCGGATACAAGGAATTTTCAAAGGATGAAAAAACAGATCTTCTGCACATTGCCATTTGTACCCTGCTTGAGCCATACGGTTATTATCGTTTCCAGGGAAGGGATGAGGAGCAATGGCCACACTTCGAACTTGTACGGGAATTACCCCCACTGAACGAGCGGGAACAACAACACCTGATTAAGGAGGCGATCATCGCATATTTCGAGCAGAACGATTACATTCACGTTGATCTCAACCAATAACCGGATTTCTGCGTTAAGTTCGGTATATTTGCCAGCATCTTTTTATTTGCCCTATGGAATTTTGGATAAAAGCGGCGCAGTTGATCCTTTCTCTTTCCATTCTCGTTATTCTGCACGAGTTTGGTCATTACTTCACTGCACGCTATTTTAAGATCCGGGTAGAAAAATTCTACCTGTTTTTCAATCCCTGGTTTTCGCTCTTCAAAAAGAAGATCGGTGAAACCGAATGGGGCATCGGCTGGTTGCCTTTCGGTGGTTTTGTAAAGATCGCCGGTATGATCGACGAATCCATGGACAAAGAGCAGATGGCCGGACCTCCTCAACCATGGGAATTCCGTTCGAAGCCAGCCTGGCAACGTCTGATCGTGATGATCGGCGGAGTTGTGGTAAACCTGATCGTTGGGGTCCTCATTTATGTTTTTGTACTGTTTATCTGGGGGGAAGAACAAATCCCAACCGAAAAACTTTCTGCCGGTTTGTCGATCCATCCGTACCTGGAAAAATATGATCTGGAGTCGGGCGACAACATTTTGAAAATGGACGGAGAGAAAGTGATGCATGTCAACGACATCACAAAAGGCTTATTACTCCGTGACCAGCGCACACTCACCGTGAAGAAAGCTGACGGAACCATCAAAGAAATTACTCTTCCGGAAGACATCGATTACGAACTGTTTCAGAATGGTGCGCTCCCGGTTGCCGAATTGCGACACCAATCCACCAAAGTGGACTACATGTATACGGTTGACGGACTTGATGCCGTTGGACTGAAGGCCAGCGACGTTCTTGTAAAGATCAATAACCAACCGGTTGAAAAGATCAATGTTCAGGATGAGGCCTTTGCATCAAAAGATAAATATGATGTCGTAGTGAAGCGCGGGAAAAATGAAATTACGATCCCGATGAGCGGGAAGGAATTTAAGGATTTCATGAAGCTGGTTCCCGCATTTAGCAGTGGGCTTCGCAAGGACGATCGTATCCTGGCAGTGAATGATCAACCAATTGAATATTTCGATCAGATTATTGGGGCTCTTCATCACGTAGAAAAGAAAGATGCGGAAATAGAAGTACTTCGTAATTCGGATACCCTTTTGCTTAGCGTGCCTGTCTCAGAAAATTATACCATTGGTTTCGCACCGGTGATCGCCGGATACGCAGACTCCTCAGCATTTCACACTGAATATTATTCTTTCGGTGCCAGCATTGGACGTGGAATCAGTCGCGGGTACACAACACTCAGCGATTACGTGAGCCAGATGAAATTCCTTTTCACGTCCAAGGGGGCTTCCTCTATCGGAGGATTCGGAGCCATCGGTAGCATGTTCCCCTCCTCCTGGAACTGGCAGATCTTCTGGTTGAACACAGCTTTCATTTCCATCGTACTGGCCTTCATGAACATCCTCCCGATTCCGGCGCTGGATGGCGGTCATGTCGTCTTCTTACTTTATGAGATGATTACCGGAAAAGAAGCTCCACAGAAAGTTCTGGAATATGCTCAGTATATTGGCTTCTTCCTGCTGATCGGTCTGTTGCTTTATGCCAACGGAAATGATATTTACAGGGCGCTTTTCAAGTAGCGTAGCTCTTTTTTGATCATTTCACGGAACGGTCCGTCTTTTTTGGTGCGCAATTTGTAAATTGCGGTGAAATTTGACAATTCATGAAACGTATTATTTTTTCTATTGCATTTGCCATCCTGGGATCAGTTGGCTGTTATGCGCAACTGAACGAGGGAAGCGTGTCCTATAAAATGGACTTCTCTTCCGATGACCCCGATATGGCCATGGCCATTGCAATGATGTCCGGTTCGAAAATGGACATGTATTTTAAGGATGGAGCAACACGTGTTGAGGTTGCCATGGGTACCATGATGAACATGGTTACCATGACCGATAGCAAGCAGGAGGATTACCTGATGCTGATGGACATCCCGATGATGAGCATGAAGTATGGTGTAAAATCCACTCTTGCGGAATTGGAAGCGCAATCGGCTGACCAGGAAAAACCGAAGATGGATATCAAACTGGAGAATGGAAAGAAAACCATTCTCGGGTATAAGTGCAAGAAAGCCATCGCTGTAGATGAAGAGGGCAACGAATCTGTTTTCTGGTATACGGAAGACATCGAAGTGAACAAGAAGGGACAATCGTACCTGAACGAAGACGTTCCGGGATTCCCACTTGAATATGAGATCAATCAGGGAGGAATGAAGGTTTCCCTGACGGCGACTGAGCTCAAAGACAAATTGGATAAGAACCAGGCCAAAGAACTTTTCAAAATGGAAATTCCTGATGGATATGAGGAAAAGACCATGGAGGAGATCATGAGCATGGGCGGCGGTATGTAATCGTCCGAATCGTATGTTTAAAGGGGAAGCAATGCTTCCCCTTTTTTGTTTTCCAATCAAATTCCATGCACTTCATAAGTTGCGACATTCGCAAATGGTGCTTTTGGCGTTGCGTGATTCAATCTAAAGACTTGCATGCTTCACAAATAGATTTGTCTTGTAATCGAAACAAGAAAAGCTATGCATGTATTTATTACCGGAGCGGATGGAATGCTTGGAAGCAATGTTGTCCGCGAGTTATTAAAACGCAATCATGAAGTAACCGCCCTCATCCAAAAGGAAAGCAATTCATTTACCCTTGACGGATTGAATATCAACAGGGTTTATGGCAACATCCTGGACAAAGAAGAACTGGTCGAACAGACAAAACACGCAGACGCGATCATCCACTGCGCCGCCTGTACGAATATCTGGCCGGCACGATCCGATCGTACCTGGGAGATCAATGTGCAGGGAACGGAAAACATCATTGAAGCCGGACTTCGCAATAACACCAGCCGTTTGGTTTTTGTCGGAACAGCAAACTCTTTTGGAAGTGGTAGCAAAGAGCAGCCCGGCAACGAAATGAATTCGTACGAAGCCGTCCGATACGGTCTTGACTACATGGATTCCAAACATCACGCGCAGGAAATAATCCTCCGGGCAACAAAGGAACAGGGATTACCGGCTATAATTGTCAACCCGACCTATATGATCGGTCCTTACGACTCGAAACCAAGTTCAGGTGCGATGATCCTGGCATTAAAAGAAGAAAAAGTCCCCTGTTACCCGTGCGGAGGAAAAAACTACATCTGCGCGACGGATGCCGCCATCGGTTGTGTCAATGCCCTGACCATGGGCCGGATTGGTGAGACCTATATCCTGGGAAGTGAAAACCTGAGCTTTCAGGAAATGTTCTCCAGGGTCTGTACAGTAGTTGGTGCCAAAATGCCTTCCAGAAAAATGCCTCCGGTACTGGTGAAAGCCTATGGCCGAATTAATTCCTTTGCCGCAAAATGGAAACGGAACCCACCAACAATATCGTATCAGATGGCGGTGCTTTCCTGCGAAGATCATTACTACTCTGCCGAGAAAGCAGTGCGCGAACTCAACCTGCCGCAAAGCCCGATTGAAACAGGAATCCTTGACTGCTTTGATTGGTTCGTAAAACAAGGATACATCCAAAACCAGGTATCATGAAAACAAAAGAAATGTCCCATAAAGTAGTCATTGTAACCGGCTCCAGTCAGGGAATCGGGAAGGCAACTGCAGAACAACTTTGCAAAGCAGGAGCCCGTGTAGTGCTGAACGGGCGCAATCCTGAGAAACTGCAAAAAGTGCTGGATTACTTCAAAGCAAAAGGATATGATGTCATTGCTGTTCCGGGAGACATCACCAAAGCGGAAGATTGTCAGCGAATTGTGGATCAAACCCTGGAAGCCTTTGACGGAATTGATGTGCTCATCAACAATGGAAGCATCACAATGAATGAAGAGATCGCCAAACTGCACCCTGATCTCTTTGAAAGCGTGTACATGAGTAACTCCATGGGAGCGGTGCACCCAACACTCGCCGCGCTGCCACACATTCGAAAATCGAAAGGGAGCATTGTCTTCATTTCGAGTCTTGCCGGACTTCATGCCATGCCGGGAGCTTCGGCCTACTCCATGGGAAAGATGGCGCTGACAGCACTTTGGCAATCCATGAAAATAGAATTAAAGCACTCCGGTGTGCACGTGGGAATCTGCTACGTGAGCTTCACGCAAAACGAAATCCAAAAACGAATGGTATCCGGTGACGGTACTCTCGTCACGGTTCCTCCACGACCAAAGCTATTGTTGCAATCACGTGAAAAGGTGGCCCGAAGAATTCTATGTATGCTGCGCTACCGCCGTTCGAAAATGATCCTCTCTCCACTTGGAAAGATCACTGCTGTATTTGTACGCTACCTTCCGGTGACCACACTTCGGATCATGACCCTGGCATCCACAAAAAACCGGGATCAAAACTGATCCCGGTTGTCGTTATTTAATCTTGAACAATTTCGAATGGACGGTGCCGGATTCTTTTCGGATCTGGACGATGTATTCTCCTGCCGTCAGATCTTTGATCTCCATTGGCACATCGTGTCGTCCCTGTGTCAGGTTGCCATCGAAA
>JBNKYR010000213.1:0-7036 GCA_050300995.1 Crocinitomicaceae bacterium
TGATACAGATAAGGATTGCAAAAACAAGTGCAGCCACCTTGTATCGGAGGTCATGAATTGCTGACATCAACAAAAAAGGAACAGCCATATCTGCCAGCGAAACCAGTTTTCCGAAATAGTAAAGGTTCTCATACCCGTCAAATTCAAAAAAGTTATAAGCCAGGCGAATCAAGATCCAATAAAAGGATGAACAGAGCAAGATGATCAGCGCAACGAAGATCAATTTCTGAGATGTCTGAACTTTGTTGCCTCCGGCAAGTGATGCTCCGCAATGCGCACAAAGAGATTGGTCAAGAGCATTCGGATGATTGCATTCAGGACAATTCAATGAATTTTGCATGGGGTCAGGTTTTGTTCAAATGTACATTTACCATTCATAATGTCCAAGCCCCTGCAAACACGATCTTCCATTCGGCCAGCAATAAAACACAACACACTACCCCTGTTTTTTCGACCTTCATCAAAAATTCAATTATGAAGACTTTGCTTTTGTTTCTTTCTCTTTCAACGACCGTTTGCACATTCGCCCAGGAAAATGCAGAAAAGGAGGTCAAAGCGGTAATTGATCAGCTCTTTGATGGAATGCGGACCGGTGACAGTGCTATGGTGCATCGTGCCTTCACAGCCAATGCAGGTTTGCGAACAACCTTCTTCCATAAAGAAACCGGCAAGCCGGTCGCCTTCGAAGAATCATTGGATGAATTTCTGAAAGTCATCGGAACACCAAGGAAAGAAGTATTGGACGAGCGCACCGGAAACTATGTCTACCACATTGATGATAATCTGGCGCAGGTTTGGATGGATTATTCCTTTTACATCGATGATACGTTTAGTCACTGTGGCGTAAACTCCGTTCAGTTAGTACGTACGGAAGAAGGCTGGAAGATCAGCGATATTGCCGACACACGAAGAAAAACCAATTGCAGCGACCTGTAAGTTATTCGTATCCCTGCAACTGAAGATCAATCTTATGAATTTCCGGATCATTAAGGATATACGCCGGCAATTCGCGATCATTCCGTTTGAAGATCCAGATTGGACGGTTCTTTTGCTTTAATTCAGCAATGTCTGCTCCGGCAGGAACCATAGTGTAGGCAGTATTTCCCGTATAGAACATGGCTTCCACATAGTGACGGCCCTTCACGTTGAACAGCACGGCATTCTCCGGCAACACTTTGTCCAGTTCCATAAAAACATCACGATTATGCGTCAACATTCGTGTGTAGGTATTGTCTTCCTTCCAGGTTGTGTGTATTTCCTGCAACTCCTCCACTCCCAACCGGACAACACCAATAATTGCTAATCCCACAAATATCAGCACCTTTGACATCAGCGGTTTTCGGATGTACTTCACCGTTTGTTGCACCAGGTAATCCATGAACGAAGCAACAGCAATCATCACAGGCAACACCAGAATAAAGGTGAAAGAAGGCATTTTGGTTGCCGCCAGAAAAAAGAACAATTCAACACCGAGGATTCCACCGATAAGGCCTAACAACAGTTTTTTATGAGCCGTTTGTCGATACCAGATGACAAATCCGGGGAGTAAAACCAGAGGCACAAGATGCCCATACAGAAAGGACAACTGCCTTAAATGAAACCAGGCATCTCCGCCGTGCCCTTCCACCGCCTCTTTAAAATGCAGCGTGTTGTAATTCCATTCTTCAGTGGCCACATCCGGAAATACCGAAAATATGTATACCTGCCATGGAATGGCAATGGCAAGCGTTATCAGGAAGCTCCCGGTGAGTGGCAACCATAATTTCGGCGCAAATTTTCGCTGAACCAGAAGATAAACACCCCAACAGAGATACACAAATAAGCCTACAAACCACTTACACAGCACGGCTGCTCCTGAAAACAAGCCGATGAGTACGAGCCAGTATTTTTTTCCGCTTGTCAAATACTCCACCCATGCCCAAATGCTGAGCGAAATATATCCTACAAAGGCTACATCGTTCTGATCCAGCATTTGTCGACCGGAGATCAATTCATACAAGTAAAATGACGTTACCCAAAGAAAGCCCGCCAAATACCCGACTTTTTCATTGATCAATAACTTACCGACACGGAAAATGGGCCATACCAGAATGGCAGACATCAACACTCCCGGCAGGCGCATAGTGAATTCGGAAATACCAAAACATTTAAAGCTCAACGCCATCTGCCATAAAAACAACGGTTGTTTGTGCAACCAAACCGATGCGCTGGCCCAAAATTCGTAGTCCAGATCCACCAGTTGTTCCGTATACAGCATCGGCACAAACGGATCGTTCATCATGTTTTTGGCGACCAATGCATGAAAGCGTTCATCCCAGATGTTCAGGAAAGGATCAAGGCTGGCTGCAAAGGAAAACAAAAGCGCACCGGAGGCGAAAAGAAACCACAACGACCACTTCATTTTGTTTCTCGTAAAAAGCAACAAGCTGATCGCCAGAAGAAGTCCTCCGGAGACCAGAAATGTCAGTTGCTGAGAATCGAAATATGTTGTCATTGTACAAGCAAAGATGCATTTTTTCATAACGAATACCACTAAATATTCAATTGCGGGAATCTTTGCCTTTCTTTAAACGTCTACCTTGGTAACAAAATGTACCTTTAGCTCAATGTTGCACACCGTTAGCATTAAACACTACCTTGAAGCTCTGACCGATGTCCCGCTTATTGACGTACGCTCCCCGGGCGAATACGAAAAGGGACATATCCCGGGTGCCATCAATATTCCTTTATTCAGCAATGAAGAACGCGCCGCAGTCGGAACGGTTTACAAACGACAATCGCGTCAGGCCGCTATTGAGCTTGGTTTTCAATTCGTGAATCCGAAACGTGAATTCCTTGCGCATCAATCACGTGCAGCCAGTAACAGCCATGGGATCGCCATACATTGCTGGCGGGGTGGCATGCGAAGTCGCTTCTTTGCAGAACACCTGGAGCAATATGGAATTGGCCCCGTGTTTCTGATTGAAAAGGGATACAAAGCCTTTCGACAGCTGGCGCTTGAAACTTTTGAATCCGAATACAGACTCCATACCATTGGCGGTTACACTGGTAGTGGGAAAACAGAGATCCTTCAGGTCCTCAAAAAACGCGGGCATCAGGTCCTGGACCTCGAGCAAATTGCCAATCACAAAGGATCGGCTTTCGGAGGAATAGGCTGCCTCCCCCAACCCACTTCGGAACAATTTGAAAACGACCTCTTTCTTGAATGGCGTTCTTTCTCTCCAAATTCTCCGATATGGATCGAAGATGAAAGCCGGAATATTGGCAGTGTCTTCCTTCCTCCGGCACTTTATGCATCCATACGCGAACAGAAAGTCCATTTCCTGGACATCCCAAGAAAGGAACGCGCCCACTACCTCGTGAATGAGTACGGACATTTCCCCAAAGAGGAACTCGCCCTGGCCATTCATAAAATCACGCGAAAACTGGGTGGACAACATGCGCAACACGCCCTCCAACTTCTTGAAGAAGGAAAATATGAGGAAGGCGTATTTATTGTGTTACAGTATTATGATAAACTTTACGAAAAAGGTATCAGCCGACGCGACCCTTCTCAGGTGATTCGCCTACCTTTGCAAACGGTAGATGCCGAAAAAAACGCTTCATTAATACTGGAACATTTTGAAAACAACTTCGTCAACAGTTCGTCTCACACAATATAGTCACGGTGCAGGATGCGGCTGCAAGATTGCCCCATCCGTACTCAGCGAAATGCTTCACACCACAGAACCGGCTATTCCGGATGAGCGTCTGCTGGTCGGTAATTCAAGTCGCGACGATGCAGCTGTCTACGATATGCAAAATGGTACCGGTATCATCAGCACTACCGATTTCTTCATGCCCATTGTGGATGATCCGTTCACTTTCGGAAAAATTGCCGCTGTGAATGCCATCAGTGATGTATATGCTATGGGTGGTACACCTTTGATCGCCATTGCAATCCTCGGCTGGCCAATCGATAAACTCGGGCCGGATGTTGCTCAACAGGTGCTTGAAGGAGGTCGCGCAGCCTGCCGTGAAGCTGGAATTTCTCTCGCAGGCGGACATAGTATTGACTCGCCCGAACCCATTTTCGGACTGGCTGTCACCGGCACTGTAGAACTCTCCCGGCTAAAACAAAACGACACCGCCAAGGAAGGGTGCCTGCTCTATCTCACCAAGCCGCTTGGCGTGGGAATCCTCACCACCGCTCAGAAAAAAGGACTTCTCAAAGAAGAAGACGCCCATTTGGCTCCTGAATCCATGACGAAACTGAATTCAATCGGGGCTGAATTATCTGTAATTACCGGTGTAAAGGCCATGACGGATGTGACAGGATTCGGCTTGCTTGGTCATCTCACCGAAATGTGCGAAGGCAGTGGTTTATCTGCGGAGATACGCTTTCAGGATGTTCCACGAATTCCGGGACTTGACTACTACATTGCTGAAAAAAGCTTCCCGGGTGGCACCAACCGCAACTGGAACAGCTATGGTGATGGAATTCAATTGAATTCGGATGAAGAACGCATTCTGCTCTGTGATCCGCAAACAAGTGGCGGACTCCTCATCGCTGTGCAACCAGACAGTGCTTCCGAAGTGGAACAACTCTTGTTAAGCAATGGCATTCAGGCAAAACCGTTCGGTGTATTAAAGGCTGCCGACGACGTATTAATCCGCGTACTATGACCCGTCAACTCTTTTTCTTTTCAGTAGTTCTTTTTAGCTTCTTCGCTGCAGGACAGTCATTTGACGTTCAACACTACAGCATTCATCTCTCCGTCAGTGACACCTCTGACATGATTGAGGTCAACGAATCTGTTAAAGTATTGTTTTCAGAGCCTACCGAAGCATTCATCCTCGACTTACAAGCGCCCAACGGACGCAAAGGAATGGAAGTTCGATCTGTGAAACAAAGCGGAACCACGCTGGTCTACAAACACAAAGGAGATCAATTGATCATTCGCCCGAAAAATATTCAAAAAGGCACTGAGGCCATCTTTCAGCTCTTCTTCACCGGAACTCCTGAAGACGGACTTGTCATTGGAAAAAACAAATACGGCGATCGCACCTTCTTCGGTGACAACTGGCCAAACCGGGCTCATCAATGGTTTGCCTGCGCCGATCACCCTTCCGACAAGGCCACCGTTGAGTTCATGGTCACGGCGCCGGATCATTACACCTGTGTTTCCAATGGTGCATTTGTCGGACGAAAAGCCGAAAAAGGCTATGCGACCACGACATACCGTTCAATGTACAAACTGCCGACCAAAGTAATGGTGATCGGTCTGGCAGACATGGTCGAACAGGATCTCACTTCAGACGACGGATTCATCGTGAAAAATTTTGTGTATCCGAAGGACAAAGAAGCCGGATTTCACGACATGGAGGTCGCCATGAAACCACTGCTGTTTTATGACAATTATGTAGCGCCCTACCCCTTTGAAAAACTCTATAATGTGCAATCCACCACCCGTTTCGGAGGAATGGAGAACGCAGGATGTATCTTTTACGATGAAGGAGCTGTAAAGGGCGATGGCTCTATGGAAAGTCTCATCGCACATGAGATTGCTCATCAATGGTTTGGAAATTCTGCAAGTGAATCCGACTGGCCGCATCTTTGGCTCAGCGAAGGATTTGCCACCTACTTTACCAATCTTTACCTCGAGCACGAATACGGCATTGAGCGCATGCAGGAACAACTCATTAAAGACCGTAACCGGGTAATCCGTTTTTCGCGAAACACGAACACTCCGGTTATTGATACCATTTCCACCGATCTCATGTACCTGTTAAACCCGAATTCCTACCAGAAAGGTAGTTGGGTACTGCACATGCTGCGAAACAAAATAGGTGACCAGCCTTTTCAAAAAGGCATCCGCGAATACTATCGCAAATACGCTTACGCGAATGCTTCATCCAACGATTTCAAAGTATGCATGGAAAAAGCTTCAGGTCAGGATCTTACTTCCTTTTTTAACCAGTGGTTGCGACGTTCCGGTCACCCCGTACTTCATGTAAAAAAGATGAAAAAGGGAGACTACGAAATGTTACAGATTCTTCAGGAACAGGACGACTTATTTCAATTTCCGCTGGAAATCGAAATGAACTATGGTGACACAAAGGAAACTGTGACCGTTGAGGTAAGCGAACGGGAAACAATCGTCCCCATCAAAATCAGCAAAACCCTTGAAGGCTACAAACTTGACCCGCAGGTAAAAATACTGTTCGAAGCCAACTCCGGTAACTGAGATTTTCCTATTTTTAGTGCAGGAAATAAAACCATAAACGAAAAACTATGAATCACAATCCTCTCTATCTTGTACCTTGCGACTTTACTCCTGTTTCTGAAAGCGCATTGCGAATTGCCCTGGATATGGCAGTGGCAAACGACGGCCGCGTGGTACTTTTGCATGTGGTAAAGAATGCTTCGGAAAAGCTGGAAGCCCAGTTCAAGTACAAAGAATTGATGGCGAACTATTCGGATGATGAACGCAAACTCATGAGCACCAAAGTGATCCTCGGAGATCTTTTTGAAGACATGAGCAAAGCGGCAGAATTGCTGGATGCATCACTGATCATCATGGGGACACACGGAGCGAGAGGTATGCAGAAGATCTTCGGAAGTAATGCTGTAAAAATGATCAGCAACTCGGAGATTCCGTACCTGATCACTCAAGGCAAAAAATCATTTGATAAAATCAAAACGATCGTGATGCCATTCTCTTACGATAAGAAGAGCGTACAGATTGCGGTATTTGCGACAAAAATTGCGAAGAAATTTAGCGCACAGATTCACCTCGTTGCCTACAAAGACAATGACGATATCCACGCGAGCCATACACGTACCAACCAAATTGTGATCAAAAAGCACTTTGAGGAAAATAACGTGAGCTACGAACTCAGCAGTATTGACAAAGGTGAAGGATACGAAAAATCCCTCATGAAATACGCTGCTTCTGTGGATGCCGATCTGATTGCCGCAGGTTACTACAAGGATGGTGTTTTCACCAACCCGAATTCTTTCATTCAGGCAATGATCGAGAACGAGCTTCACCTG
>JBNKYR010000214.1:0-7028 GCA_050300995.1 Crocinitomicaceae bacterium
ATATAAAAGCTGTGATAGCTGCCTGCAAAATTGATCTCCAGTTCCATTTTACGTTCAAGCAGGCTGGAAAATTGTCCTTCAAGCCTGTGAATGGAGTCTTTGAGTTCAGGATTTCCTCCGAGGTTGGGTTCTTTTAACTGATCACTGATCGTTTTGATCTCGAGATCCAGTTCCGTGATCACCTTCTGGTGTTCTGCCTTCTTGCGATAATTTTTTTTCAAAGAGTAGTCGCGTGCAATAGCGGCGGTCAGGGAATCGAGAAGCTGGACACAATCGCAATGCGAAAATGTGCTCAGACGTAGCAGGGCCGGTTTGTTTCCTGTTGATGCCGTATTGGTGAGCTCAGGTGACAAGGTGTCGATGGAAAGATGCAGATTTGCACCTACTGAATCGATCAGCAGTTTCGCGTTTTCGCGGAGATAAATGTTAAATCCGGCGGTGTCGACGAAATACCCTTCTGTGTCCAATGCACGTTCTTCTTCATTTTGCAATGCATAAAAGATCTTTGCCACGCAGACAGGTTCGGGGCGTCCTTCATCGGAATTAGCTGTTGTCCCGCAGCCGCATACGATGAAGAGGAGAACTGTTATGGCTAACGAACACTTCATTCTCGTTTCCCAGCCATACAATAAGCCATTGGGATATAGGTCAGAACCAGATCATGTTGAGACTGTTGCATGATTTCATAGCTTTTCATCCTCAAACAAACACCTGCAGGCAATTGCCGCACTGTTCAGTGCCAGCGGAATACCTCCTCCCGGATGTACGGATACGCCGGCAAAGTAGAGTCCTTTGTATTGCTTGCTGTAATTCGGATGGCGGTAAAATGCTGCGAAACGGTTGTTGGAAGCATTTCCGTATATGGAACCGAATTTTCCGCTGTAGCGACTCTCAACGATTCTGGGTTCGAGAATTTCTTCCACTTCGATCAGTGGTTCGATGTCTTCTCCGAGCAGGTTTTTCATTCGTTCAAGTACAAATGCTCTCTTTTCGGCGACAATAGTATCCCAATCCTGTCCCTGATCGATGGGCGCATTGATGAGAATAAACCAGTTTTCGCAGCCTTCCGGAGCGTCGGAGGGAACCGCTTTGCTGGAAATGTAGAGGTAGAGTGAAGGTGCTTCGTGAATGGTCTTGTCATGAAAGACCTTATCGAATTCTTCACGGTCGGTATCGCTGAAGAGCATGTTGTGCACGTGAAGGGTCTCGAATTGTTTCCGGATACCCCAGTAAAATGCGACAACACTACTCGATTTCTCCTGAGCCAGGGTCTTTTCAGGGCGTTTGGCATTGGGGATAAGTTGTTCGTAGGTAAAGGAGATGTCCATGTTACTGACCACGTAATCACCGGTATAATTGCCCCTTTCAGTTCGAATGCCCGTCACACGTTTACCGTCGGTGGTGATTTCCTTTACACGCTCATTGTAGTGAAACTGTACACCACATTCTTCCGCGAGTTTCACCAATTCTTCCGTGATCTGGATCATTCCGCGTTTCGGCAAATATGGAGTGGTGTTGATCTCCAGGTGCGAGATCATGTTAAGCATAGCAGGAGCGAGGTACGGGTGACTACCGTTGTACTGCGCGAAACGGTTAAAGATCTGCCGCGTCCGTGGATTGCGAAAGAACTGCTCATTCTCGCTGTTCATCGTGTTCAGCAAGCGATACCGGGGAAGTTTTGCCAGTGCTTTCAGGAGTTTTTTTCCAAGCAGGTGGCGCCAGCGATGCAACGAACGTTCGATGAACAAGGGAGCGATCAGCTCGTAATTTTGTTCGGCCTTGGCCAGGTACTTCCGGATGCGTTCAGGATCTTCGTCCAGTTTTTCGGAAAGCTCCCGGATAACCTGTGAACGATCCGGGGTCAGTTCGAGGGTGGTACCATCGTTGAAAAAATACTTGAACGATGAATGCAGTTCGGCCATTTCAAAAGTGCTGAAATCTTTTCCACACAATTGGTACAGGTCTTCCAGATATTCCGGACAGGTCAGTAGTGAGGGTCCCTGATCGAAGCGATAACCTCCGATACTGCGACTGTTAATCTTTCCACCGGGAAAGGAATTGGCCTCGAAGACGTGCGTCTCCAGTCCGCGTCTGGACAAGCGGATGGAAGCTGCGATTCCGGCAATCCCGGAACCAATCACGAAGGCCTTTTTCGCCATCCGGTTTAATCGATGATCTCGATACTGTCGATGCTGTCTCCCTGACGGATTTCATCTACCACTTCAACGCCTTCGATCACTTTTCCGAAGCATGTGTGGTTTCCATCAAGATGTGCGGTGTTATTGCGTGAATGGCAAACAAAGAACTGGGATCCTCCTGTATTTCTTCCTGCGTGAGCCATGGAAAGAACTCCCCGGTCGTGGTATTGCTTGTCTGCATGAACTTCACAATCGATGGTGTATCCAGGTCCTCCGGTTCCCGGCATTCCGCTAGCTCCTTCACGTGTGTTAGGACATCCACCCTGGATCACGAAATCAGGAATTACCCGGTGCCATTTTAGCCCGTTGTAGTAACCGTCCTTCGCCAGTTTAACAAAATTTGCAACAGTGTTCGGGGTGGCGTCTGCATAGAGTTCCACCTTCATTGATCCTTTGTTTGTGTTAATGATTGCTTCCATAAAAGTTGTTTTATTTTCCGAAGCCCTATCAACCTGGATGCTATAATGTCAGGTAGCATGCGTTCCTTGCAAAACAGGGTGAAAGAGCCGGGTGCTCAAAAGTAAGAATTTCTCATGTTTAAGCGGGGGATGTTGAGTACATTTGCGTATGCAGGTATTCAGATTTCACCGTAGCCAAACGAATAATTTTGATGAGCAGCAGATCAACATGGTCTATCAGCAGGAGAACTATGAACCTTTTCTTCATCGCTCATTCAGCATGGAAAATATCGGATTGCAGATGCATGGAAAAGCATTTTCTGCGGATGCACGCCAAAGACTTGTGACTGCATTGAAGAAGCAGTACGCCGGGTTGGATGTAAGTGGTGAAGTAGGGAAGAATATTGAGGCATTGGCGAATGATGAGACGTATACGGTAACTACCGGGCATCAGTTGTCGCTGATGACAGGTCCGCTGTATTTCGTGATCAAGATCCTGCATACGATTCGTCTGAGTGAGATGATCAACGAAAATTATCCGGAGGAGCGTTGTGTGCCGGTTTTCTGGATGGCCAGCGAAGATCACGATTTTGAGGAAATACGCTCGTTGAACCTGTTTGGTCGGACCATGACGTGGAATACGGATCAAAAAGGACCAGTCGGGAGATTTAACCTTGAAGGTTGGTCGGAAGTCCGGGCTGAGATCGAACAGTTGTTTGCCAATCATCCCAACGGGGAAATTCATGCACTGCTGGACGCTTTTGACGGAGAAAATCTTGCGGAAGCAACCCGAAAACTGGTGCATACCTTGTTTCGTGAGTACGGACTGGTGATCATTGACGGAGACGATCCTTCATTGAAGTCGGCATTTGCAGGTGTAATTCGTCGGGAACTGGAAGAAGGGTTTTCCTGCAAAGAAGTATTGAAAACCAGTGAAATGCTGAAGCGGGAAGGAGGAAAGATCCAGGTAAATCCGCGGGAGATCAACCTGTTTTATATACAGGATGGACTACGTTCGCGCATTGAACTGCACAACGACGGATACCAGATTGATGGAGTTGGGGAGCGTTCAACAAAGGAATTGCTGGAAGAACTGGATGCTCACCCGGAGCGTTTTTCTCCCAACGTGATCCTTCGTCCTCTTTATCAGGAAATGATCCTGCCCAATCTCGCTTATGTAGGCGGACTGGGAGAAATAGCTTACTGGTTGCAACTCAAGGGTGTGTTTAATGCGGCGGAATGTCGTTTTCCTTTGTTGTCGGTCAGGAATTCGGTTTTATGGATCGATGCGTCGGTGGCTGGTCGCATGGACAAAGTGAATCTGCACCTGGAAGATATTTTTCATCCGACGGATCAGATCAAGCGCAACTTCGTGATGCAGCAGGAAGTCCGTGATTTGAATCTGGATGCCCTGGACGAGGCCGGGACAGTTCTGGCGAATGTCATGGATGATCTCGTGCGTGAGGTTGATCCCGGAAAACTGGGTTTTGCGGAAAGTGAAAAGGCCCGTCTGAAAAAGCAGGTGGATGCCTTTCGGGATAAAGTGATCCGTTTTGCCAAATCACGGCATGAAGACGCCATGTCACATATCGATGTCATTCGTGAACGTTTATGTCCCGGAAACGGATTGCAGGAACGGAAGGTCAACTTCTTTACATTTTGTCCGGACGGCAATTATACACAGCGCCTTCGATACCTTTACCGATCATTGGATCCCTTCGATGGAGATTTCATTGTGATCCGCGAAAGTTGATGTATAAAATAAACTGACTTCTTTCTCGTTTGATACACTACTTTTGCACCATGCGCGCATTTTTGACCCTGATATTTACACTGCTTATGTGCCTGTCTTATGGGCAGATATATACCGTTGAAGGGCGTTGCGTCGATCTCCGTGGAAATCCTGTGGCGCATGTTGAAGTTTATTCGGCAACAGCCATTGAAAAACCTGTTTTTACGAATGAAGGTGGAGAGTACACGCTTCGATTCAATGAATCGGATACCGTGACCATCTATTATCGGACTTCCGTACTGGAGGAGCAACAAACGGTGGCAATCAAGGGAAATTTGACGCGGGCAAAAATGCTCAAATTTCCTTTTCAGCAGGAGGATATCGTGACCGTACAGGGAAGCAACAATATTCCTCCCGGACCTCCAATTCTGAAACCGGAAGATCTTCAGATGCTGCCAGGAAATGGTGGCGTAGAAAAATTTCTGGTATACACGGCTGTCGGTACATCTTCCAACAATGAGTTGACCACGAATTACAATGTTCGGGGTGGTAGCTACGATGAAAACCTGGTGTATGTGAACGGTTTCAAAGTGTATAGACCGTTTTTGACACGTTCGGGACAGCAGGAGGGAATGAGTTTTATCCACACTGCGCTGGTAGAATCAATTCGTTTCTCGGCCGGTGGTTTCGAAGCGGAATATGGGGATAAACTGAGTTCAGTGCTCGATATTACTTATAAAACACCGAAGGCCTTTCATGGATCGCTTACAGCTTCTCTTCTCGGGGTTGAGGCGCATGTAGAGCATAATGCAAGCACACGTTTCAACTACTTAGTTGGAGCACGCTACCGTTCGAACGGGTACCTGTTGAATTCACTTCCGACCAAGGGAGCATACAATCCGGTTTTCTGGGATGCCCAGTTTATTACAAATGTGGCACTTACCGAAAATCTGACCTGGTCGGTACTCGGCCATTTTTCTTCAAATAATTATCGCTTTGCGCCGCAGACGCAGGAAACAGATTTCGGAACAGCAAACGAAGCATATTCATTCAAGGTATATTTCGAAGGAAAGGAGGATACACGCTTCCAGACGATGATGGGAGGAACAGCCCTGAAATGGAAAGCCTCTGAAAAAACCAATATCGACTTCTACGCAACCGCGTTCAATACAGTAGAGCGTGAGTATTTCGATATTCTCGGAGAGTATTACATCAATGAATTGGAAACCGATCCTTCCAAGGAGGAATACGGTGATTCGATCGCCGTGCTGGGGATCGGTTCGTTTTTGAATCACGCGCGGAATCGCCTGAATGCGACGATCGTGAATATCTATCACAACGGCGACCATGTCTTCAGGAAAGGTTTTAAGGATGACGAGCGTTTGCGTTTCCGTTCGCACATGGTTAAGTGGGGGGTGAATTTTGAAAACGATAATTTCTATGACATATACAGTGAATGGGAACTTGTCGATTCGGCTGGTTATTCGGTTCCGCAGGGCAGTGATGATGAGATCACACTCTTCGAGTCGGTAAAAAGTGAACACACTCTTGTTGCCCAGCGCTACACGGGATTTTTACAGTTTAATTCCGTGTGGTCAAACAATAAGCAGAACAAGGAGGTGACTGTTTCCAAAAAGTACAAGGTAAAGGGCGAGGATGGGAAAACACATCGCGTCAGAAGGTCGTATTCGGATACCATCCGTGAATCGCCGAACCGTTGGTTACTGAGTATCGGAGGACGTTCGGGTTATACCTCCTCCAACAATGAGTTTTACTTTACCCCGCGTGCAACGGTGCGTTTTTTTCCACGGGTATATATGGTGCGGAATGAGCAGGTGGTGCGCCGGAATGTGGAGGTTCGCTTTGCAACGGGGATGTATTACCAGCCACCGTTTTATCGTGAATTCCGGCAATTCGACGGGCAACTGAATATGGATGTGCTGGCCCAGAAGTCGGTTCATGCGGTTCTTGGAACGGATGTTTACTTTGATATGTGGGATCGTGAGGTGCCATTTAAGTTTACTGCGGAGGCATTTTACAAGTACATGTGGGATCTGAACATTTACGAAATCGTGAATGTGCGCACGCGCTATTATGCGAATAACGACGCCCGTGGTTACGCGTATGGTCTTGATATGAACGTGCATGGACAATTTGTAGAAGGAATTGAGTCGTATTTTAAGTTGGGTCTGTTGCACACGGAAGAAGATGTAATCGGTGATTACTATTACGATTACTACAACAAGGAGGGGGAGAAAATCATTTTCGGCTACAGCGATGACCAGGTTGTGGTAGACAGTGTAAAACGTGAGCCGGGTTACATTCCGCGACCAACCGATCAGTGGATTAATTTCGGAGCGCTGGTGCAGGACCGTATGCCAAAGTTTGAAAGCTTTACGGTGCAGATGGGCTTGCAATATGGCTCACGTCTGCCTTACGGTCCGCCGGACTACAACCGCTACAAGGATACTTTGCGTCAGAAGTCATATTTCCGTGTGGATATTGGGATGTCTTACGATTTCCTCTACAAGTACCGTAAGAAGGAACTGGAAATGGCGCGCAATGGCAAAAAGATCGGAGAGGAGGGAAGTACGTTGAAGCGCAATTTCTTTAATCGCTATTTTACAGATGCCATCCTGTCGTTTGAGGTTTTCAATTTGCTGGGAATCAATAATGTCCTTTCCAAACAATGGATTCAGG
>JBNKYR010000215.1:0-6935 GCA_050300995.1 Crocinitomicaceae bacterium
ATTTTTGTAATTGCCCCCTAAAAATAACAGGGGGTGTTGATAAAAATGTACATTTTTTTGAAGTAGCCCCCTTGTTTTTGATGTAGATTTGCAAAAAAAACTTTTCCCAATGGCAAATCAGCGAATGCAAGCGTACTACGATGTTCTTCACAGAACACCGAAACCGATCACTTTTGATGGTAAGATCTCCGATATCTTTGGAGAAAACGTGTTTCACCTCGAAGTAATGCGCGAATACCTTCCCAGTGAAGCGTATAAGTCAATGCTCCAGGTAGTTCAGGATGGTGTGCAACTTGATCGCAGGATTGCAGACCAGGTGGCTTCTGCCATGAAGGACTGGGCAATCACGAAAGGTGCCACACACTATACGCACTGGTTTCAGCCATTGACGGGTGCAACGGCGGAGAAACATGATGCCTTCTTCAAGCCGGTAGGTCCAGGTACAGCCATTGAACGTTTTGACGGAGATCTGCTTGTTCAGCAGGAGCCGGATGCTTCTTCTTTCCCGAACGGTGGAATTCGAAATACATTCGAAGCACGAGGATATACCGCATGGGATCCTTCGTCGCCAGCATTCGTAATTGATAAGACACTTTGTATTCCAACGATCTTTATTGCCTACACGGGAGAGGCGCTGGATTACAAAATGCCGTTGTTGAAAGCTTTGCACGCTGTAAACGAAGCAGCAGTGGGAGTATGCCAGTATTTTGATAAGAACGTTCGCAAAACAACAGCAACACTCGGCTGGGAGCAGGAGTATTTCCTGGTGGATAAAGCGCTTTTCAATGCGCGTCCGGACCTGATGATGACAGGCCGTGCACTGTTTGGTCATGCTTCGGCGAAAGGACAGCAGTTGGATGATCATTACTTCGGTTCGATCACCGGACGGGTTACCGCTTTCATGCGTGAGTTCGAAACGGAAGCGATCCGTCTCGGAATTCCGGTAACTACCCGTCATAATGAGGTAGCACCGAACCAGTTCGAATGCGCGCCGATCTTTGAAGAATGCAACTTGGCAAACGACCACAACCTGTTGTTGATGGATTTGCTCGAGAAAATTGCCCGTAAGCATGATTTCCGCGTATTGTTCCATGAAAAGCCATTTGCAGGAGTGAACGGTTCAGGAAAACACAACAACTGGTCACTGAGTACAGATACGGGAGTAAACTTGTTGGCACCGGGTAAAAATCCGAAGAGCAATCTCCAGTTCCTCACATTCTTTGTAAATACGATCAAAGCGATCCAGGAAAACGCTGATTTGCTTCGTGCAGCCATTGCGGGAGCAGGAAACGACCACCGTCTGGGGGCAAACGAAGCACCACCAGCAATCATTTCAACATTTATCGGTTCACAGTTGACCGAATTGCTCGACCAGATCGAGAAGAACGTGAAAGCTGGTAAAATGACGCCGGAAGACAAAACAGGATTGAAACTGAACATCGGTAAGATTCCGCAGATCTTGTTGGACAACACTGACCGAAACAGAACTTCACCGTTTGCCTTTACAGGAAACAAGTTTGAATTCCGTGCTGTTGGATCATCCGCGAACTGTGCATCGGCAATGATCGTTCTGAATACCATTATGGCGAACCAGTTGCGTCAGTTCAAGACAAGTGTAGATGCGCGTATTGCGAAAGGAGATGGTAAGGATGAAGCCATTCTGAAGGAACTTCAGAAACTGATCAAAGAATCAAAGAAGATTCGTTTTGAAGGAAACGGATATGGTGAAGAGTGGGTAAAGGAGGCGGCAAAACGCGGTCTTTCCAACCTGAAAGATACACCACGCGCACTTCAGGTGTGGAGCGACAAGAAGTTTGTGAAGTTGTTTGATGAAATGGGCGTATTGACACCACGCGAATTGGAAGCGCGCCAGGAGATCGAATACGAGAACTACGTGTACAAGATTCAGATCGAGGCCCGGGTGATCGGTGAGATGGTACAGAATTACATCATTCCGGCTGCCGTGAATTACCAGAACAAGCTGATGGAAAACGTACGTGGTTTGATGGAAGTGCTTGGAGCAAAGGAAGGAAAGGCTGCTGCACAAACGCAGATCGATCTGATCACCCGAATTTCGGGTTATGTGAACAAAATGAGTTCGCTGAGTGAGCAGATGCGTCAGTCTCGTAAGGTTGCAAACCAGATCGAAGATATGGAGGAGCGCGCGATTGCTTATTGCGATAAGGTGAAGGTCTTCTTTGATGAGATCCGTTACAACGCAGACAAACTGGAATTGTTGGTGGATGACGAAGAATGGCGTCTTCCGAAGTTCCGTGAAATGTTGTTTACACGATAAAAGAAAACAGATCAATGGAAAGGGTTGTCGAAAGACAGCCCTTTTTGTTTACCCCCTTTTCTGTCCCGTTCACGAGAGAACTCTGGTCGTTCACCTGAATTCAGAGCAGCATCATAAATATCCGGATAGTTTTAGCGGGATGAATTGTTTTCGAGTGTGTAGCCGCCACATAGTTTATATAGGTTAGCGGTAAGACCGGTGTACGTTGTGCGCCGGTTTTTTTATTTTTGGACCCAACCAGTGAAGCCCAACCATTTAAATACCTCTTCAATAGGCCTTTTGAAGTCGATACTCATCAGCCTGATCCTTCTGTTGACAGGTGTTTCGAGTGCGCAGTTTTCGAAAGATACCGCCCGGGTAAATCGTTGGAATGATCTGAGCAAGGAGGCCAGTCCCGGAAACTTTGATCAGGCGGTAAAATATGCCGATTCAGCAATCCGACTGGCGCGTCGTATTGACTATTTGGAAGGGTATGGCTATGGAGTGATGTTCAAGGGACTCGCGCATGATTACGCGGGTAACTTCGATCAGGCCGTCGTTCTCTATGATTCTGCCGCGCACATTCAACAAAAGGCCGGAAGTGATATTGGGTACGGAACAGCGATTAACAATATTGGTATAGCTTACATATACACGGGTAAATATGACGATGCGGCTTCCTATCTGCTCCGAAGTATGCCATACTTTAAAAAGGCGGGCCACAGCAAAGGCATTGCTGCTACATTGAACAACCTTGGCATGATCTCCCGCAGCCGTGGCGATTATACCAAAGCCCTGGATTATTACGAAGAATCCATTCTGTATAAGAAGAGAATTGGTGATGTGCGTGGTGAGTTGACAACCATGACGAACATCGTAGCGATCTATATTTTTCTGGAAGACTGGAAGCAGGCTTTGGAATGGAATAGTCGTTGTATCCGGTTGACCAATCAGGAAGGTGAGGAGGGGCAAAATGGTGAAAATTATACCAATCAGGCGTTCATTTTACATGGAATGGGGCGTGAAAAAGAAGCGAAGGATTATTTCCATCGGGCGTTTCCATTGTTGATTTCAAACAGTTACAATAAATCACTGGCAATGGGATATGCGGGATTGGCACTTGTATACCTGGGAGAGAAGGCGACTGATAGTGCAAAAGTGTACCTCGACAAGGCTACGGTCTTGCTGGATTCCGTTGAAAATGTTACCGTTCGTTTGGAAGTACTGGAAGGTTATGCATCGTATTATGAAATGCGAAAGGACTTTGCGAAAGCGTTTGAATTCGAAAAGCAGTATGTCGATCTTTTCCGGGAAGTGTCCGAAGCATCCGGTTCTGA
The DNA here is from genome assembly GCA_050300995.1 of Crocinitomicaceae bacterium. Lineage (GTDB taxonomy): Bacteria > Bacteroidota > Bacteroidia > Flavobacteriales_D > Crocinitomicaceae > UBA4466. The sequence continues at coordinate 3,613 of JBNKYR010000215.1, forward strand.
TAAAATAAAGGAACTGGAGGCCAAATACAATTACCTGGCGCAAAAGGAGCGGATCGATGCCTTGAATCGCGACAACGAGATCATCCGGCTGGAGCAGGAACAAAGTGCTTTTAATCAGCGGGTTTTGATGATTGCTATTGTGGCGGTATTGCTGATCCTCGCCTACATTGTTTTCCTCTACCGAAGCGTTCGAAAACAGAAGGAGCGAGCGTCGGATGCGTTGAAAGAGAACGAATTACTGATGCGGGAGATCCATCATCGGGTGAAGAATAATTTGCAATTGGTATCCAGTTTATTGTACCTGCAATCGCAGGAAATTGATGATCATGCTGCACTCAAGGCCATTACGGTGAGCCGAACGCGGGTGGAAGCAATGGCAGTGATTCATCAGAAGTTGTATGGAGAACGGGCCGTGCTTGACCTTTCGGCTTCCGAGTACATCGATGATCTCATCGGAGGAATTTTCGATTCGTTGCAATTGGATGAAGAGCACTGGGAAATCCGAAAGGATATTGATCCGCTGGCATTGGATATCGACACAACGATACCGATCGCGTTGATCCTGAATGAACTGATCACGAATTCATTGAAACACTCGGGTGGAAGTGGGGAAACACTGAAACACCTTGAAATAACCTTGAAAAAGGATGGGGAGTACCTCCTGCTTCGGGTAGCTGACAATGGCCCGGGAGGAGAGGGAAACAGCAAGTATTCAACCGGTTTCGGTAGTCGTTTAGTGGAGATGCTCGCTAAAAAATTGCGCGCAGAAATTGCGGTGAGCAAAGAAAATGGATATTCCACAGAGCTGAGAATCACTAAATTTACCCTTAAGAATGAGTAAGGTTCGCGTTTATATTGTCGAAGATGAACCGTTGATTGCCGAAACGATCAAGGTGGCATTGAGTAAGGAAGGCATTGAGGTGGTTGGTGAGGCGGACAATATCGGCGACGCTTTTTTTCAGATCGACGATCTGCAGCCTGACCTTGTTTTTTTGGATGTCACCCTGGATGGCAAACAGGATGGAATTCAGTTGGGACGCAAGCTCTCTCAGAAATCAGGGATTCCCTTCATTTATCTGACATCCCATTCGGATCGGCAAACCGTTGAAATGGCGGGTGAAACACGTCTGGCAGGTTATATTCTGAAACCATTTTCGTCAAAAGACCTGAAAGTTGCAGTCGATTTGGCATTGATGAACAGGATCCCGGAGCAGAAGGAAGATCAACCGGAGTTCTTTTTTGTGAAACAGCAGAAACGTTGGGTAAAGCTGGATGCCGTTGAGATTATTCTTGCGAAGGCGGATGATACGTATACGGAATTGTACACGGAAAATGAGCGCTACGTTCTGAGTCAGTCGTTAAAATATGTGGAGGAAAAACTGGACGGAAGTACCTTCAAACGCGTTCACCGTTCGTACCTCGTGAATATTCATGCCATCAAAGCCATTGACGAAGATGTTTTAACAGTGGGAAGTCATTTGATTCCTGTTGGTAAGACGTACCGAAAGGAGTTGATGGACTCATTGAATTTTCTGTGATGTTTTTTCTTTCGTTTACACGACACTGTCCGCTTTTGTTTTGACCGGATAGATTTCATCGTAACGTAAGACAGTGTGCATATCAACTCTTCGGTTGATGTGACTTCGGTTCAGTTCTTCAATCTTCGTGATCCCGGAAGCGGCAAGCAGTTCAACAAAACTCTTCACCGTCTCTTCATGGAAATTGGCAACACGTGTGGCCTTGTCTTCCACCACCAATCCGTGCATTAAGCTTCTGTTTTGTGTGGCCACTCCGGCCGGACAGGTATTGGTATTGCATTTCAGGGCCTGAATGCAACCAAGCGCCATCATCATCGCACGGGCACTGTTGCACATGTCGGCGCCCAAAGCCATAGCGCGCGCCATATGAAAACCACTGAGGATCTTCCCGGATGCAATCAGGCGGATGTCCTTTTTCAGGTTAAACTCCACAAGTGTATTGTACACGAAGGCCAGTCCATCACGAAGCGGCATTCCCAGACTGTTTGAGAATTCCACCGGAGCTGCGCCGGTTCCACCTTCGCCTCCGTCTACAGTGATGAAATCGGGTTTGATACCGGTGTCAACCATGGCCTGACAGATGTCGATGAATTCCTGTTTTTTACCAACACAAAGTTTGAAGCCGATAGGTTTTCCCCCGGAAAGTTCCCGCAACTGTTTAACGAACGATAAGAGTCCTTCCGGTCCGTCAAAGGCTGAGTGTCCTGGAGGAGAATGCACATCGGTGTGTGGTTCTACGAGTCGGATTGCTGCGATTTCCGGTGTGTTTTTGCTGGCGGGCAAAATTCCACCGTGCCCTGGTTTGGCACCTTGCGAGATCTTGATCTCGATCATCTTCACATTTTCGCGGTTGGCATTCTTTTGAAAAGCTTCAGGGTTGAAAGTACCATCCGGATTTCGACATCCGAAATAACCCGTACCAACCTGCCAGATCAGGTCTCCGCCCGGTTCCAGGTGATAAGGACTCAGCCCTCCTTCACCGGTATTGTGCGCAAAACCACCGGCTTTCGCACCTTTATTGAGTGCCAGTACGGCATTTTTACTCAACGACCCGAAACTCATGGCAGAAATATTCAGAATACTCGCCGAGTAGGGTTGGGTACAATCAGGACCGCCTACCGTAATTCGCGGAGAAAGGTCCATGGTTCGGCTGTCTTTGGCATAAATGGAGTGATCCATCCATTCATAGCCACTTTCGTATACATCGAATTGCGTTCCGAAAGGCGTCGTGTCGTTCACCTTCTTGGCGCGCTGGTAGATCAGCGTCCTGAAAATACGGTTAATGGGACGTCCTTCCGTATCGGTTTCTACAAAGTACTGCATGATCTCCGGACGGATGGATTCCAGCAAATAGCGGAAGTTTCCAATCACGGGAAAATTGCGCCGGACAGCATGTTTCGTCTGAAGCATATCGAAAATGCCCAGCAGGATTACCGGCCCGAAGAACACGAAAAACCATAGAACGGGTGGCCAGACCAGTGAGATCAGCAGGAGGGCAGCAACGATGGTAACAGACAGGAGAACAAAGGCTTCACGTACTTTCATGTTTGAAGGTTTTTCGGTTCTTTCCCTTAAAGATAAGGATTCGATGGAAGGTAGTGAGAAGATTGACGGATTTGAACGAAAATCCCTCTGATAGGTATAGGACTACAATCAGAAACGATGGCAAAACGATTGATCTTTTGTTGGATGCTGGGGATTGCCGTTCCGCTTACGGCTCAGATAAGTGATCCGGATCCTGCGAATTTTCCCAAAGAAGTTGACAGTATTGTGCTTTCTTCATGG
>JBNKYR010000216.1:0-6803 GCA_050300995.1 Crocinitomicaceae bacterium
TTGAAGTTCTTTAGAATTTGGTTGTTCTGACCAATCAGACGAAGCTGGTAGCTTCCCGGTGCGAAATCAAGAACTTCGATTTGAGTGATTTCGTCCGATAAATCTGCAGAGCACACAATTTTTCCGCTTGCATCAAACATTTCGTAGCGAACACTTGTGTAATTCGGTACGGCTACGGTTAATTGTGTTTCCATAGGATTGGGGTAAACTGAAGCCTCAAAATCAGGATCCAGATCCTCGACACCCGCAAAATTCCAATTGGTTTGGTGGAAACCTTGTGTTACATCGTTGTTTGCACTACTTACCGTGTTGATTACAACCTCCCCGAGAGTGAAATCAACCACCCCGTTGGCGCCAGTATAGGTATCCCCCTGACTGGAGATAACTTCCTGACCGAATACAGTGGTGGTGGCAAATAATGAAAACAACAACACGTGTGTTTTCTTCATTTTTTGTAGGTTAAATGGTTAATATTAATTCTCCGTGAATTTAGGCATTATTGAATAATTTCAGGTGAACTTGAACTACAATTATTTATGATATTGCTCAGGTTTTTCAAAATGCACTTCACCGCTAAAATTAGGCGGACATGACAATAGTGGTGATTATTCCATGGATAATTCGGGTTTCCCAATTTAGTGATGGAACAAATGAGCGGGTAATGAAACTGGAGGAATAATTCAAAATTACCGTTTAAATCAAGCGCTTCAATGTGTCTTGAGAGGGAAATCGGGAATTCCTGTTTGGTTGTTATACAACGGACTAATTATCACCTAATTAGGCCCGTTCAACAAAATACATCTGCAATTTTCCTTTTCCTTTCGCTTCGATATCGCCACGTGATTCAAAAGTAAACGCAGTATTGTCTTTAATCAATTCATACGTGGCGGCGGAAATATTGACTTTACCGACCCCGCCGGAACTCTCCATTCTGCTGGCGGTATTTACGGTGTCTCCCCAAATGTCGTATTGGAATTTCTTCACACCCACAATTCCGGCAACGACGGGTCCGGTATGTACACCGATGCGAATTTCAAAATACGGCTCATTTTTCGCCTTCTTTTCTTCGGCGAGACTCAACATGAATGCTTGAATTTCCAATGCGGCGTGTATTACATCCAAAGCGTGTGTCTCATTCGGCACGGGTAATCCTCCGGCGGCCATGTAGGCATCACCAATCGTTTTTATTTTCTCCACGTTGTACTTCTCCATGATCCGATCGAAGGCAGAAAAGCAGGTGTTGATTTCATTGACCAGCGCTTTAGCTGAGAGTTGTTCCGAAAGTGCAGTAAATCCTTTGAAGTCGGTAAACAGAACAGTCACGTTTTCAATAGAACGGGCATCGGCAGCACCTTTTTCCTTCAATTCTTCCGCAACCTCTTCCGGTAAAATGTTCAGGAGTAATTCTTCCGATTTTTCCTTTTCCACATTCAGATCAACGTAGGCTTTGTCCACTTCCTTTTTCTGTTCTTCGATGGTTCTCTTCTGCCGTCTTGTGACTTTTAATCGGTTGAACACGTAGGCCAAAAAGACGATTAAAAAGAGAAGTCCCGTTGATGCTGCGTAAACCAGTATTTTCTGTTTCTCCTTTTCCTCCACCTCAATGGCTAGTAACTTTTCGTGTTCTTTGTCGTCCAGTGCTTTCTGCGTTTCATATTCGTACTGCGCCTGGCGACGCGAGGTAGCACGTTGATTTTCAATATTCGAGATGCTGTCTTTCATTTGGATATACAACTCGTGCATTTCCAGAGATTCCGCGTATTTACCTTGTTTGTTAAATATTCTATAGAGCAGTTCACTCGCATCCCGGATCTTTTCGGGAAAGCCAATTTCTTGAGCTATGTTCAGACTTTTCTGCGCATAGGCGTAGGAACCATCTTCGCCCATTATTTCACCGGCCTCGTACTTCAGTTCCGCGATATGGTTGTACGCAGTTGTCAGTCCATTTGCGTTTTCTGTTTCTGCGCTTAGCAGTCGCGCCTGATCATAGTTATCGTAGGCTGATTTGTTATCTCCCAGCAAACTGTACATGGTGCCAATATTGATATAAGAATCAATCAAGCCGGGTGTTTCACCGATCTCCTTTTTTAGTTTGATGCATTTTTTATAGAAGTTCAGTGCAGATGTAAAGTCCCCCTTCTCCTTGTACAAAACCCCCATGTTATTGTACACATTGGAAATCCCCTTTTTACTGCCCAGACCCTTGTAAACCTTGAGAGCCTTTTGGTAATAACTCAAAGCCATGTCGTAATCTTCCAAACGGTAATGAAGAGAACCAATGTTAAAATACGAACTGGCAATGCCGAGTGAATCATTCAGTTCTTCCTGAAGCTTCAATGCATGATAATACGATTCCAAAGCGGACGAAATTTTGCCTTGATTCTGTTGAATAACGCCCATATTATTGAGCGTCTGCGCCATTCGACTTTTGTCGCCCACTTTTTTCTGCATTTTCAACGCGCGGTTATAGTAATCCAGAGCCGTTTCGATTTTCCCCTTCTGCTTATAGATATACCCGATATTATTCAAACTGACGGACAGGGATTCGTTGAGCACTTTTTCTACATCCTGTGAAGGATTCTTCTTTAGCGCTTTTTTGATCAAATCATGCTGATAAAACTGATATTTCATCCAGTCAGCATGCATCATTTCTTCACAAATGCCACTGAGTGCATTGATCCTGGCCGTATCGCTTTTAGCTACGTGGTACCTTTTTAAAGAAGACTGTAAAATGCCGATATCTCCTTCAGATAATTCAGCCAGATCAAGACTATCAATGAGGTAGTATTTCTTTGGTGCATAATTCTGAGAGTAACTACCAGGTGCCAGGAATAAAAATGATATGTATAGTGCCCATTTCATGATCAATGACGCAAATGTTGTCAATTCTACTTTACAATACTGGTAATATTGTTCGAAACGTTAACATATATGTTCTGATATTTATTCAGTAAGTGGGAAAACTACAACTTTAATGGACCACACAAGCATTGATTTCTAACTTCCAATGGAAGTCGGAGCCAAACATTTTGCAACTTGTTACTCAGTATGATATAAGGGGAAGCTCACGACAACGGTCGAACAGAGGACTGAATTCGGGATTGTGGAATAGCTCGTCGGGTTCAATAATACAGGACCTTCGGGTTATGAGCCCGAATGGAAAGGTCTATTTACGAGGTTTTCAGGAGGTTGTGTTTTGCAATTGGCTGCAAATGACTGCAAAACCGAACAAAGCGTAACACCATGATGTGGGATAACGTGATCAGGAGTAAGCGCGATGCAAACACTTGAGGGGAGGGAAGGGCAGATAAATGTGGCTTTTTCGAAAGGATTTTTGTCGAATAAATTATCCGATTATTGTTGAATAACGAAATGTGCATTAAATACATTTGATTATCAATTATTTGTAATTGAATCACGTACAAATCCCTGTGAAATAATTGTCACCAAACCACGTAAAACCACGTACTTTTTTCACGTAAAACTACGTGGTTCTAAAAATCAAAATCACGTAAAACTACGTGCTTTTTATACGTAAAACCACGCGAAAAAAAAATCAAAAACCACGTAAAACTACGTGGTTTTTTCTTGGCAGGAAGAGGTAGCTTGCGCTCGCACACATCCGAAAACTTAAGTGGTGCGTTTAAATCAGATTTATGAAAAAACTACTTCGAATTTCATCCGTTTTCACATCATTCATCTTTCTTTTCTGGACGGGAAATGCTATTGGTCAAATCGATTCGGTGAATGTCAGTATTCATTTTGAAACAGGACAGTCCCCGGTGGACAGTATGTTGACTACCGACATCCTTGAGGTGGATATTGCTGTTTACGACATCGATTTTTTTGGAGAGGCCGTTGTGTCCGTTTATGATGCGGCGTCAAGTGACTATCCGGTTTCTAAGATCAAAATGACGAAACAGGAGTTCATTGACGAAAGTCAGTTGAATGGAAGTGTGGTGACCATGAAATTTTATGGAATTGATCCTCAAGGTTCCTATCGCATTGATACGCAGGTCAGGAATTATCAGGGTGCCAATTTTCAGTTAATAAGTACGAACCATAATATCCAGTAAATATGTTCAGAATTCCCTTGAAAGGAACGCTCATATTGTTGATAGGCGTCTTGTCATTCTGGAGCCGTGGACAAATGGACACGGCTATTCTCGTTGCTACTCAGGACAGCTATATTGACAGTCGTTTGTCTACAAGCAATTTTGGAAACGACACGACATTAAGTTCGGATACCTATCTGTATGGTCGTAGTTCCTATTATTACCGTCGTTCCTTTGTGCAATTTGACCTTAGCAGTATTCCTTCGGATGCCGTGATCTATTCGGCAAAACTATACATGACCCGTACGGGGGCTGCAGCAGGATCGATTTCCTGGAATACAAAACTCATTCAATCCAGTTGGGCTGAGGGAAGTATCACGGCATCCAATCAACCGACCATTTCCACGAATGCATCAGATATTGTGAATTCGGAGCCAAGTTCAATGTCCTACGTAGACGAGATGGACGTAACCAGTATGGTTCAGCGAATGGTATATGGTCAGATCAGCAATTATGGGTGGAGCGTACAAGTAGATAACGAGGCATATACGGGTGTATCCGGGGCAACGTTTTACAGTAGTGAGGCAACGGTTACCGCCTATAAGCCACATTTAGAAGTCAGGTATTATACACCACTTTCCATTTCTAACGTTGCAATTACGCATGAATCCGATACCAATACCCAGGACGGAGCCATCACCTTTGCGCTGAACGGCGGTGCATCGCCCCATTACCTCTACTATTGGGTGGACGGAGCGACTGGTGACACGCTTTCAACAAATGATACGCTTACCGGTATTAACTATGGTTGGTATGGTGTCCACGTAAATGGTGACACGTATGGTGAATACTACTATCAGGCGTTCCTGGTCGGTAGATATTGTTCGGAGGTGACAATAGACTTTGAAACTTCTACTTACAATACCGATAATACGCTGATTACGAATTCGAACTGGGCGGATAATAACTGGGGGAACCATGCTCATATCAGGACAGAAATGTGGACTTCCGGTGGTGTCTGGTTTCACAGGCAGAGTTTGCTGAGGCCAAGGGTGTGGGTGGATCCGAAGCTAAACTTAACATCTGCAGAAATTACCATACAGGGACTTGACCATTCTACGTTAGGCGGTTCAAATGCATCCCAGTTACAGTTGATTACTGAAGATTGGAGAGAGGATCTTGTAACCTGGAATTCTGCGCCCACTTCAAGTACATCAATCATCGACTCCATTCCCGCCACCACTTCAACCACAGAGGATAAGGTTGTCAACATAACGGATTTCTTTGATTACTGGCAGACGGACAACAGCCAAAACTTTGGTATGCTGCTGGATGTGCAGAATACGAGTAACTATTACCATCGGATGGTATTCCATTCACCGAATGCTGCCAGTTCCGCAGATCGACCGTCGATTGAGTTTAAGGTGAACCTTGTTCAAGTATCGGATTTTGCGGAAGTCGTATTAGATGATACGGAAGAAAAAGGGGTCGTCCAAGTCGATATTTCGCATGTCTGTGGTGCAACGGCTCCTTATTTTTACTTGGTTTCACACGACAGTATACCTGACATCAATGATATATACACGTATACAAGGGATTCTGTATTTTCGGGAAATCTAGATAGTACGAGCTTTTTTGGTTGGAGTATAAATGAAACAAGTTTTAGTTCTGTCGATTTGCCTTATGGTAAGTACTATGTAGTTGCATTTGATGCGACCGGGGATCGACTATTTGATGAAATCGAGTATTTGCAACCGGCATTTGAGTTTGATTCCGTTAGCAATTTGTCCGCTACTGGTTTTGAAATTTCAGCTCCAAGTACACAAGGGATCGGCTCTCTTGCATTGTATACTGCAGAGGGCGATAATGCTTATGCCAAGTTTCAGGTTACCAATGTATCGAAAGATCATTTTTTCGGTGTTCTTGATTCAGATGACACATTGGTGGGCTTGACAGATATTCAATACGGTTTTTCGATAGAAAGTGGTTCTCTTTATACTGTAGAAGGAGGAACAAAGAGCGTTTCTTCTTTTACTGTTCAGAATGATGATATTCTGCAGTTCAATGTGACTTATGATTCCGTATTCCTCATGAGGAACCAGGATATACTTTTAAGCGCTGTTGCTGATAGCACCTATGAGTATAAGATGGGACTTCAAACTCAACCTTCTGCCAAATTGCTAATTGCTTACACGGGTTTTATAGGAGCCAAAAAGAAATATAGGTTTTCTTCAAATGTTTCACATTTTACCTGTGCGGGTGGAGAAGGAAGCTTTAAGTTCAAGGTTCGAAAAGCCGGGTCTTTCATACCTTACCCAGTATCCTATACCGTGAAAGATGAAGAGAATAACGTGATTGTAAGCGGAAACACGTATGCAAACACAAGTATCTCTGTTTCTCCTGGTAGTGCCGGTATTTATACGGTTACGGGCTATGTCGGTGGCGTGCCCTTTACCGAAGACATTTATTTAGGTTATGAGGTGTCCTGGGCATCGCTTACTGCTGACTACGATCAGGTCTCTCAAAATTCGATTGAAGTAGGCTCGGGTTCAGCTCAAACTTCATATCAGCTTGGAAGGTCGGTGAACCAGATGAAATTTAATCAGGATGGCTGGATGCTTTTTACGGTGGCGACGCCGAATAACAGTGGACTGAACTATGCGAGGGTGAGTACGGCGAATTTGGATCAACAACCTACATTGATTTCGCTTTTGAGCGAGGAGTTCTTTTCTTTTTCGCGGACCCCTG
>JBNKYR010000217.1:0-6670 GCA_050300995.1 Crocinitomicaceae bacterium
CATACGTAGTATGAGGACGAAAAGTTTTGGGCTTCAGTTGCTAGCCGAAAGCGACAATTGTCATGTCATCCCAGGAAAGGTACTGTTTGGCGAGCTGCATGATCCGTTCAGGAGTGATTGCGTGAAGGCTTTCCAGTGCCCGGTTATAGAATTCCAGTCCCTGTCCGTGCAGTTCCGCGCTGATAAACAGATCAGTCATTGCATAAGGGCCGTCAGCACTTTTCAGTAATTGGCCAAGCATATAGTTTTTTACAAGGCTCAATTCTTCTTCGGAGACCGGTTCGCTTTGCAATCGTTCGAATTCGTGACGGATTTCCTTTAGCGTAGCATCACGAACATCCTTCCTTACCTCTGTTGCCGTGAGAAAATACCCGGTTTCTTTGAGTTCGTAAACCATTGTCCCGATACCATAGGTGTAGCCTTTGTCTTCGCGGATATTTGACATCAGTCGACTTCCGAAATAATCGCCGAGAATTGTGTGCAAGACAAGAAAGTCAAGGTAATCTTCGTGATTTTTATTAAAGAGAATACGCCCGACCCGGATGGCAGTTTGCATGGCTCCATCCTTTTCATGAATGAAGCTTCCCTGGTCGTTTTTCAGTTGCTTTTCAAACTCGGGATTCCCGTTTTTGGCGATGGTAGTTCCGCTCTTCCGAATATGTTCGATGGTCGCCTCATCAAGGTCACCGACCACTACCACTTTTGTGAGTCCGTTCAGGTAATGGGCTGCATGAAAATCCTTCAGTTGGTCGATGGTCACACGATCAAAATCGGCAGCTTCGCTTACAGAACCGTACAGATCATTTTCGCCGAAAATGTGTTGCTGGAACTCGCGTTGTGCAAGGAAACTGACCTTTTCCATATTGATTGACCACTTCTGCTTTTTGTCGGACAGAAATTCCTTAACCTCCTGCTCGTGAAAAGCTACATCACGTATCGAATGCATGAGTGTGTCGAAGATCGCTACAGCGTTTTCGCGGAGACAGTAAATGGTCATCGCAGCGTTTTCGAGAGAAACACCTGATTCATAAAATCCGCCGAGGCCGTTAATGATCTCCTGAATTTCCACAGAAGTTTGGTCGGCTGTTCCCGAAAGGAGCAATCCGTTTACAAATCCCGGAATGCCATGCGTTCCACATGCTTTCCCCGCATCAAAATACAGTTCGATGCGGGTTGTTTCATTGGGCACTTCTTTCATGTGGAAAAGATGTACTCCCGGAGCGATTTCATACTGCTTCGGAGCAATGAAATCAATGTGATGGATATCTTGGAGGGCAGGGGCCTGTGATCGGTTAATCATGTGTGCTTGTTTTGATTTTTAGCAGCGAACAGCATTCTTTGTTCAATACCGTATTGGCCACGCGTTGAATGGATTCCGGAGTGATTTGATGATACAGTTCACTTTCGTGATTGATCATATCGGCATCGCCCAGCAGTTCAAACATGCATAAACTCATGGCACGCTGCAGAATTCCCTGGTCCTGAAAGGCCTTCGTGGTACGAATCTTATTCATGATCCGCTCCAGTTCTGCGGAACCGATTGCTGTTGCTTTGAGTTTTTCCAGTTCTTCCCACAAGGCCGTATCAAATGTCTCGAAATCTACGCCATCGTTCAGTTTTCCGGAAATAACGAGAAGGCCATCGTCCAATGACCCCATGATGTAGGCATTGATGTTAGATACGAGATTTTGCTTCTTTTTAAGCGAAAGGTACAGGCGCGAACTCTTGTCTCTTCCCAAAGCATCTGATAGCACGTCGGCCACAAGGTAGTCGGGATGATTACGATCCACCATTTTGAAAGCGTAATAGAAGGCATTCGCCGGAACGTTACGCTCAATGGTCTTTTCCCGGAATTCCTGTTGAACAGGTTCCTTCGGCAGTGAACGAACTGGTTTTTCATGTTTCGGGATATCGCCGTACCATTTTTGGGTCAGTCTTTTTACTTCTTCCAGTTCCAGATTTCCGGCAATGCACAGGATGGCGTTGGAAGGAACATAATGCTTTCCGAAAAAGGCCTTCACATCTTCCATGGTAGCATCCTCAATGTGCGAAATTTCTTTTCCGATGGTAGCCCATTTGTAAGGGTGCGTCTTGTAGGCCAGCGGACGCAGTTCGAGCATGGCGTCACCGTAAGGTTGATTGAGATAGCGTTGTTTGAACTCTTCGATCACGACGTCTCGCTGAACTTCCAGACTCTTATCAGTAAATGCCAGGGAGAGCATGCGATCGCTTTCCAGCCAGAGTGCCGTCTCAATGTTATCAACCGGCAGTACATCGTAATAATTGGTAATGTCGTTGGAAGTAAAAGCATTGTTTTCGCCTCCGGCACGTTGAAGTGGTGTGTCAAAATCCGGAATGTTGATCGAGCCTCCGAACATCAGGTGCTCAAACAAATGAGCAAAGCCGGTTTTATCCTCACTTTCATCGCGTGCGCCAACATCATACAATGTATTGACGACAGCCATGGGCGTCGTGACGTCTTTGTGAAAGAGGACAGTTAACCCGTTTTCCAGGTAAAATCGTTCGAAATGAATCATATTAAAAACGGAATTTAGACGAATCCTGTTCTGCAAGTGCTGCCCGGAATTCAGTAACAATTTCTTCGACAATTTCAGCGGCGGGCTTAATTGAATGGATCAGGCCGGAAACCTGTCCGATTTCAAGTTCTCCGTCGTGAAGGTCACCTTCGAACATGCCTTTTTTCGCACGTCCGCGACCAAGCAAAGTTTTCAATTCTTCAATTGTTGCACCTTGAGCGTACGCTGCTTCCAACTCTTTGAAAAAGTCATTTTTGATCAGACGTACCGGTGTCAGTTCTTTCAGGGTAAGTAAAGTGTCTCCTTCAGCTGCATCCACTACGCTTTGTTTGAAGTTCTGGTGTGCACTTGATTCGGGTGAGGCTACAAAGCGACTTCCGATTTGTACGGCGTCGGCCCCAAGGTTCATCGCAGCCAGCATTGCGCGTCCGGTCCCGATCCCCCCGGCGGCGATCAACGGGATGGAAATTTCACTGGCAACCATCGGAATGAGCACCAGTGTAGTGGTTTCGTCGCGACCGTTGTGTCCGCCTGCCTCAAACCCTTCTGCAACGACTGCATCAACTCCGGCTTCTTCCGCTTTTTTGGCAAATTTCACACTGGAAACCACATGAACGACCTTGATCCCATGTTCTTTCAGATGTCCGGTCCAGGTTTTTGGATTTCCAGCAGAAGTGAACACGATTGGCACCTTATGTCGGATGATTGTTTCAATGTGCTTGTCAATATCAGGATACAGCATCGGGAGGTTCACGGCGAAAGGTTTGTCCGTTGCTTCTTTGCATTTTCGCACGTGCTCGTTCAGGACTTCCGGGTACATTGATCCCGAACCGATAATCCCTAAGCCTCCGGCATTTGAAACGGCAGCTGCAAGACGCCATCCGGAGCACCAGATCATTCCGGCCTGGATAATGGGGTAATCGATTCCGAAGAGTGCTGTGATTTTGTTTTTCATAGTCCGTTTGATTGCTACCAAATTTAAGGGTTTTACGAAACCTGAAGTCTCTTTTTTGCGTCTTACTTGAAATTCATTAATTTAGGGTGACCCTGACACGAATGAGATTCGGAATACTAACATTTTTACTTGGCTTTTGCGCTCTTTGGGCGCATGGTCAGGAAGTGAATCACCCTCACTCCATTTATCACGCATTTATTGAAAACAAAGGGCAGTGGCACGATCAGGTGCTCTTTAAAAGTCGTTTTGACGGAGGAAATTTATGGGTGCAGCAGAAAAAAATGGTGTTTCACATCCAGGATTTTTCTGCAATGCAAACCTTGCATGCGAATTTTGGAGAACTGAAAGATCCGGTTTATCACCGGGAAACAGTTGTACACCTGAATTTTCTCGGGGCAAATGAAGTAAGTGAAATTGAAAAATCGGAAGCTACCAGTAATTATTACAATTATTTCATTGGAAATAATCCGGATAAATGGGCATCGGATGTACATGGTTATGGGGAAGCTATTCTGAAAAACCTGTATGAGGGCATTGACCTGAAACTGATTGAAGAACAGGAACAACTCAAGTACGAATTTCATGTGCAACCAGGAGTTGATCCTACAGCAATTCTTCTGGAATACGTTGGGCAGGACTACATTTCCATCAACAATAACGGTGATCTTGTTGTAAAAACGATGTTGGGTGAGATCATTGAGCAAAAACCTTATGCTTACCAGATCGTCAACGGAAATATCCGGGAAGTAGGATGTAGCTATGAGTTACGCGATAACAGGGTCTCATTCCGTTTGGAGAACTACAATCCGAATGCGACACTGGTCATTGATCCGGTGTTGGTTTTTGGTACGTATTCAGGCTCTCCGACGGATAATTTCGGTATGACTGGAACGTATGCGTATGACGGTACCGCCTTTTCTGGTGGAACGATCTATGGAAATGCCTACCCTACACCAGACAATAATGCTTATGATATTACCTCAAATTTCACGGTAACAAACAATAGCAATGGTCCAAGTTCGCCTGGATATGGTGTGACGGATGTCTTTATCTCTCATTATTCTGCTGATGGAACCAACATGATTTGGACGACATTTATTGGTGGTGGGGATGGTACACAGGGTACAGAAACGGTACATAGTCTCATTTGTGATCAAAACAACAATATTTATCTGTTTGGAGCGACTTCCAGCTTGGATTTTCCAATTCAGGGAGGTTATCAGGGGATGCATGCCGGAGGAACAGATCTGGCCAATTTCTATTACAATGGCGTATATTATAAAACTGCTGGAACGGACCTTTATGTGGCCAAGTTTTCCGCGAATGGTCAAAATCTTCTGGGTTCAACTTATTTTGGCGGGAGTCAGAATGATGGAGTCAATTATAAAGACAATATGCCTGTTAATGCCTTTAATGGGACATATTTTACAGGTACGCAGTATGATTCGCTTACAACGAATTACGGTGATCAGTTTCGCGGAGAAATTATGTTGGATGGAAACGGAGACTGCATTGTTGCCTCCTGTACAAAATCCAGTGATTTTCCGGTGTTGAATGCTTTTCAACCCGGATTCGGAGGAAAGCAGGATGGTGTGGTTTTCAAATTAAGTTCCGATCTATCCACTCTGCTCTGGTCCAGTTATTATGGCGGTAGCCAAAATGACGCTTGCTATTCGGTAAAAGTGGACTCTTCGCAGAACATAGTATTTTCCGGGGGAACCTGTTCGAATGACCTACAAGGAATTAATGGTTGGCAGATGGCCTACAATGGTGGCTCTGTTGATGGTTTTGCTGTTAAATTGACGCCGGCTGGAACTGCAATTACAAATGCGACATATGTTGGAACGAGCAACTATGACCAGGCCTATTTCATTGAAATTGACCGGGATGATAATGTGTTCTTGGTAGGGCAGTCCCGCGGGGGGGGATTTCCGGTGAACAACGCTGTTTTTGTGAATCCCGGAAGTAGCCAGTTCGTG
The DNA here is from genome assembly GCA_050300995.1 of Crocinitomicaceae bacterium. Classification (GTDB taxonomy): domain Bacteria; phylum Bacteroidota; class Bacteroidia; order Flavobacteriales_D; family Crocinitomicaceae; genus UBA4466. The sequence continues at coordinate 5,472 of JBNKYR010000217.1, forward strand.
ATCAAACTTGACCCGACGATGAGTACCAACATAAATTCGACGGTATTTGGAAGCGGTAGTGCAACGGTTGATATTTCGCCTTCAGCCTTTCTGGTGGATATTTGTGGTAATATTTACATTTCCGGATGGGGATCTAATATTGTGGGTGGATTTCTACCTTTAAGTGGAATGCCGGTAACGAGTGATGCATTGTTTGGGGTGCCACCAAACGGATATGATTTTTATCTACTTGTAATAGAACGGGATCTCAATGGAATACTGTATGGGTCTTACTTTGGAGAGCCTGATGCACAGGAACATGTAGATGGAGGTACCTCCCGTTTTGATAAGAATGGGGTGGTTTATCAATCGGTGTGCGGTGCTTGCGGAAATTCAACTGGTGGAATGATGACAACGCCTGGAGCCTGGTCGGAAACCGATTTGAGTTCTAATTGCAACAACCTGCTTTTCAAATTTGATTTTGAATTGATTCCGGATGCGGAGTTCACAGTCGATAACAATATTGGCTGTCTCCCATTCACCGTAACATTTGATAATTTCTCCACAGATTCCGATTCTTACCTGTGGGATTTCGGGAACGGAGATACTACCTCAGTCATTTTTGAGCCGGTAGTCACCTTCGATTCGGTCGGAGTGTTTGATGTTTATTTGTACGTAACGGACAGCATTTGCTTGCTCACGGATACGGCGCATTTGACTATTACGGTCTATGATTCATTGATGCTGACCACCACCGTCGATCAGGAACTTTGTGTGCCAACACCAATCGATCTTACAGCTTATTCCAATGGAACTGCAACCCAGTTTATCTGGTCGAGCAATCCGAATTTTACGGATACCCTGAACAGCAATCTGAGCGATTCGGTTTATACGGTAACGCCTCAGGGTCCCATGACTTATTATGTCCAGGCTGCGAATGGAGGTTGTTCCATTATGGACAGCGTTGTTGTTGATTTCATAGGTTCGTCGTTGATACTCTCAGCAAATGACTCGATATGTGCAGGGGAGTCGACCGTTGTGACGGCAACGAATACCAATCCGGCGATCACGTTCTCGTACACCTGGCAACCGGATTCAATCATCGTGACGCCGAGTACCACGAATACGGTTACGGTTGATCCGCAGGTGACTCAGTTTGTGTACGTTACAGCCACTTCTTCCACAGGATGTATTGTTCAGGATTCGATTGAGATCTATGT
>JBNKYR010000218.1:0-6663 GCA_050300995.1 Crocinitomicaceae bacterium
CTGAAACGTTTTGGATAGAATATGTATATTACAAAAGTTATTCACCTAAAAAATTCAACTATGAAAGTAAACTTGAAAAAGCTTGGTTTGATGTTAATGCTGGCCTTCGCCACAACTATTTCACTTACAAGCTGCGGAAACGAAGCTGCTAACGATGAAACCACTGAGGTAAGCGAAGGAGGCGACAAGTGTGAAGACGGAAAGTGTGAGGAAGGAAAATGTGAAGAGGGCAAATGCGAAGAAGGCAAGTGCGAAGAAGGAAAATGTGAAGCCGGTAAATCTTCCAACAAATGTGAGGAAGGGAAATGTGGTGAAGGAAAATGCGGTGGCGGATCTACTGAAGAAACAAAGTAATCTGATACCTTCAATAGAATGAAGAGCCGTTCAGTGAACGGCTCTTTTTTCAATCCACCTGTTCACAATGCGTTCGGATAACGAAGAACCCAAACTTACCCGTGCAGAAAAGGACTGGCATCTTTCCCGTCAGCAGTTTATTCGCACGTGTGTACTTGCGGGTATTTCCCTTCCCTTGCTGAATGCGTGTTCATCTGAAGAAAATATCGGATTACCTCCCTTAAGTGCTTCGCAATATTCAACATTGAAGGCGCTGCTGAATGCGCTTTTGCCGGAAGATGGAAACGGCCCGGGAGCAGAAACGATCAAAGCAGCACCTTACATCGTCGGTACGCTGAACGACCCTTTCCTCGACCCTGAAGAAAACCTGACGATCATTAGCAACCTTGATCGCTTTCGAAGAGAATGCACTGCTTCTTTTTCAGCAAACTTCGAAGACCTTTCAGCAGATGATCAGGAAGCCTTCATCCGAACCGTATCGCGCGAATGGGGAAAATCATGGCTTTCAAAGCTCATGACACGGCTTTTCGAAGCTCTCCTGATCGATCCGATCTACGACGTCAATCCCGATGGTGCCGGATGGAAATGGCTGAACCACGATCCGGGAGCCCCACGACCAACTGCCCGGATCAAATACCCGGAAATTATTTCCAACGTTCATGAAGCCTGATGTATGTGTCATCGGAAGTGGGGCCGGAGCAGGGCCGGTAATCTATGAACTCTCACAGGCCGGATACCGAGTATTGGTACTCGAGAAAGGACCGTGGTTCAAAACGGAAGATTTCTCCAAAGACGAAATGGTGGCCACGCGCCGAAGTGTCTATACCCCCAACCTGAAAGATGAACGCCATGTGCTGGTCAAACAAAACGACGAAGCCAAATGGGTTCGGCAGTCGACCTATGATTCCGGCCGCGATTTCTGGAACGGCAACTGTGTAGGGGGATCGTCCAATTTTATGAGTGCCTATTTTCACCGCCTCAAACCGGTTGATTTCCGCCTGCTGTCCGAATTCGGACCAATTGAAGGGGCCAACATTGCGGACTGGCCCATCAGCTATGAAGACCTTGAACCTTATTACGCAAAGACTGAACGGGTGGTCGGCGTATCAGGGAAAGTCGTTAAACATCGTTTTTTGGAACCACGTTCTACAGTAGACTACCCCTATCCTCCCCTGCTGGAAAATCGCTTTGCAAGCTGGCTAGACAAGGGCGCAGAACAGTTGGGATACGAATTGTTTCCCACGGCGCGGGGGATTCTTTCGAGGCCAGACAATGATCGCAACTCCTGCTTCTACTCCAACTACTGCGGAAGCTACGGATGCAATTCCGACGCTAAAGGAAGTTCACGCGCCGCACTCCTGAACGCTGCATTGAAAACAGGAAACTGCGAAATTATTGCCAATGCCAAGGTGTATCACCTGGAAACAGACGGAGCCGGCACCGTACGAAAAGCCCATTACTACGATGTCGATGGAAATAACCAAAGTGTCGAAGCCCGGCTCTTTGTTGTGGCAGCACAAGCCATCGAAACCTCTCGTTTGCTGCTGATGAGCAAAAACCCCGATTTCCCAAATGGCCTTGCCAACAATCACGGACAAGTGGGCAGGAACATCGTCTTCTCCGGAGGCGGGATCGGATCCGGACAGTTCTTTGAAGAAGATCTTTCGAAGGAAGACTTTCAGGCTTTCACGCAGCGGGGCGTATTTGTCAATCGAGCCTCCCAGCAATGGTACGAGATAGACGATCCCGATTTCGGTCCGCGTATGAAAGGTGGTACTATCGACTTTGTGGTAGAACATGCCAACGCAGTCACAAAAGCAGTAAAGCTCAAATTCGACGGGAATGATGAACTCGTTTTCGGTTCGGCACTGAAAGAACGTTTGCATGCCTATTTCACGGAGCAGCGCAAAATGAAATTCGAGATCTTCGTGGATTGGCTACCCAACGATAATTGTCGCGTGGAACTGGATTCGGAAGTTACTGATAAATGGGGGGATCCCGTAGCAAAAGTATGGCTGGGCTACCATGAACACGATCTGAAGGTTGGTCGCTATCTCGCCGACAAAGCCGAAGCCCTCTTCCGCCAGATCGGTATGAAAAACGTGGGAACGGGCATCAGCGGTTCGGTTTCACCCAATCTTCAGGCAGGGGGTTGTCGCTTCGGAAACGATCCCGAAACTTCAGTTCTCGATCGGAATTGCAAAGCGCATGAAGTCAGTAACCTTTATGTCACCGATGGAAGTTTTATGCCCACCGGCGGTAGTGTCACGTACACTTTTACCATTTACGCCAACTCGTTCAGGGTCGCTGATGAGCTTAAAAGAGTGCTGGGTTAACATGGTGTAACCAATCCTTCCTCAACCTGTTATGCAACAAAAGCCTCTCCATGCAACACTTTTTCATTCTACTGTCTACACTCTTCATTTCCATGGCCTACGGCCAAAGCGAATTTTCTTACAGTCTTACCGTCCGGAACACGAAAGGTGCTCCTGCAGCCGGACTGGATGTCGTTTTTATTGAAACGAGCACTTACGAACGGTTGGCGTTCAAAACCAGCGCTTCCGGAACACTATCGGTAACCTTCGATCACGGAGATAAATGGCTGGGATCAGTCGGTGATATGCGCAATTGCATTGAACTGGAAACCGCACGAGGAGGTCGTTCCACGCGCACCATGACGTATAACCCGGAATCCTGGGAACGTGAGAACCAACCCTTACCGGACAGACGCTCGGTACAACTGACCCACGTAAATCAGGAACGCCTGAGTAAGATGGAAGAACCCGATCGTACACACAGCGTCCTGCATATCCGGCTGGAAGACCGCAACCACAAAACCTATTCGAAAGTAAAGGTCAGCCTGGTATGTTTTGCTACCGGAACGGTATACGACAACGTAACTGTGAATGGTGGTGCCACTTTCAAACTACCGATCGGACAGAACTATGAGATCGACGTGGATGGTGTGGAATCGCTTAAATGGATCGATCTGGACGATCGCCCGATGACGCTCAACATGAAGATTCTGTACCAGCCCCGCACATTTACCGAAAAGCAGGACAAGCGTTTCGTATTGCAAACGCTGCCAGCCGATGTCGAACCAAGTTCCTCGCATTCGCGGATCAAAATGACCGTACTCAAAGAAGGCACTCGTGCTGTCAACGAAGATGTGTACGTCCGTATGCTGCAATCGAACAAAGTCTACAAGGCCAAGACCAACGATCAGGGAGAAGTGACCTTTATGCTTCCGATCCGCAATAAATACCTCGTAGATTTCCAGTACCAGAGGGACGCCCATGAAATCGATCTCTCGCATGTACAGGGCATCGGATTTCAGGACTTCAGCGTGAATTACGCCATCGATCCCCGACTGGCCGATATCGAGAATTTCATTCCGTCTGTCAAGGAACTGATCGAATATGATGTACAGAATTTTGTATCGGCGCAATATCCCGAACCTGCCTCCGGTGACATGGATTTCTACCTGAAATGGGGAAATAAGTTCAATGCGAATTCCAAAGAAGCCTTGCTGGAAGTAGGCATGAAGGTCAAGTCGAAAATGACCAGAAAGACCAGTGAGCCGCTTAACATCTGTTTCGTGGTGGACAAAAGCGGGTCCATGATGGGCGAAGACCGCATCGAGCAATTGAAAAAATCGCTGATTGCCTTCGTGGAGCAGCTTTCACCGGACGATGTGGTATCAGTGGTGGTCTTTGACGATGAAGCAACACTGGCCGTACCGGCTGAAAAAGTCGGCGATAAGAAAAAGATCATTGATATCATTTACGCCATCCAGGCAGGTGGTGGCACCAATATCTATGAAGGTATGGTCAAAGGCTTCGAAGAGGTGAAAAAGAAACAGGCAACGACCAGTATCAATCGTTTGTTACTGCTGACTGACGGTTATGGTTCGCAGCCACCGGAAACGGTTATTGAAAAAGCCAAAGCCTACATCAAAGGAGGAATTGAACTTTCCGCGATCGGCGTAGGTGCAGACTACAACCAGGCCCTGCTCTCCCAACTGGCTTCGGCGGGAGGAGGACTGTTACATCTTGCCGGAACTTCCGCGGATATTCAGGAAGTATTCCAACGAGAACTTGAAAGTATCCTGTACCCGATGGCGAAGAAGGCAACACTGACCGTGACCTATAACAACCAGATCATTTATCGTCAGTTGTATGGCTACAGCAATGAAGTGGTGGAGTCCGGCAAAATGCATGTGGACATTCCGCACCTATTTCCGGGTCTCGACCAATTGGCGCTGGTCAAATTCGACCTCATCAATCCGACGAAAGAGATCGAGAACCAGGCGGTGGAAGTGAAACTCGAATACACGGATGCCATCAGTGGCAAACCGGTGAAGCTGGTCAAAAAGATCCACCCGGAATGGACGGAAGCCACCGGTGAACTTGATATGAGCATTGACAAAGAGCACAAAAAAGTGATGGCCGTAGCTGTGGCCAATCAATCCCTCAAAAATATGGCAAATGCCTTTGAGAAGGGTGACCGCGACGCTGCTCTTGCTGCTGTGCAATCAGGCATTGATCAGATGAAGCGCCTCTTCCCGGACGCAAGTCCTGAACAACTGCTCTCCGTGATGGATCGCCTGCAGGGATACGTGGATGCCTTTGAGTTGCTGAAGGCGCATGGAAGTTATTAGACAGAGATCGTAGACTTCAGACCGTAAGACAAGAATGTATAGATTATAAGTAGAGCATAATCCGTATATTTTCACGTCTGTTAATACGAAATTCAACTTTGAAACGCTCGAAAATCCTTCTTACCTGTCTGCTATTTCTATGTTGTCTCACATCATTCTCACAAAAAATTGATACGGTCCTTGTTGATTATCGCGGAAGTTATTTCTACCACATTCAATGCGATACAAACAGAAAAGTAATCGTGTTCCTTCATGGAGGGGTAAATAATCCTGCATTTCGTGACACATCACACATCAAGGATCCGGATTTTCTGTTCGAGGGAAACAAAACGTTTGCGGCATCTGCATTGAATAATGGATTTGATGTGCTTGTTCCGGTTGTCAACGATAGCCTGAACTGGTTAACCGGTCACCAGCAATGCTTCCGCTTGATCAGAGATTATCTTGACACAAAGAAATCCTATAGCACCCGGTATATTTCCGGGTTTTCGGATGGTGGAACAGGCAGTTACAAAATTTTCTATGACAATCCTGATTATTTTGATGGTCTTGCTGTATTCAACGGATACCCTCAGCACAAAAACTTTAATAAACGTGTAAACTACGGTGAAACCGGAAACAAAAGAATTGTCTTTTTCTCGACCTGTGATGACAACATCATTCCCTACGAGTTCCTGCTGACCGAGTATTGCAAACAGAAGGAGTCAAACCCGAATACTTACTTTTATGTAACAGATGGCGACCATGCATTTGACGCATATGGGAAAAAAGAGTGTGAGATCTGTTTTGACATTCTCACTTCAAGGATCACCAATGCCAATACGGAACCTATTCATGCTTTCGTAGCGAACGATACGGTGATTGAGTTTTATCGCTTTAGAAAGAAGGTTTTCCGCAAGTTTCATTTCGGCGAAGATTACCTGCTGATCAATCAAAAACAGGAAAAAAAGTTCAACAAGTAATTCGGCTTCCGATCGCACGTTTTCAGACAAAGACCATTAGCGATGTAACCGGGAACTACTGCCGACAGCCGACTCCAAAAGCCCAGGTGTCTAGCATTTCCCAAGCCATGCACGGAAACAGCGACATTGCAACGGACTCCCTGAATTGCTGCATTTCCTTTCGGAGTTTTTGCTCCTTGTAATCGGCACGCTCGCGAGTGAGCCATTTGACCTCATCTGAAATACGCATGGGTTTGGTCGTGCGCTTCCTGTTCAGCTGTTCAATGGAAGCCTCCATTTCCGCCTCGGTAACATGCTTCATTGAAATGGTTCCGAGGGTTGCACCCCTGAAACTCTGTTTCTGGAAATAATCGTAGCCGTCTTCCTTCACACCAACCACCGCAATATCATAGAGGATGTCGTTGTTCAGCGGGAATTCGAATTTACCGCTCTTCCCTTCGATGCGCTGATAACTGTTCAACTCATGCGGGAAAACGTAGGCGAACAGTTTGATGTATTTCTTAGCGTCAGGAACTTCAAACGAAAGATCGTTGTAGATGAGCTGCGCGGTTTTCCCTGTGAACGGATCGGTAATGGTCGTTGATTCGCGTGCCACGGTAGCGTCCCACACATATTTGTCAATGTTCACGATGGTTCCTCCACCGTGATTCAGGGTAAAGCCGACCGATGGTCCGATCTGCTTCTTCA
>JBNKYR010000219.1:0-6611 GCA_050300995.1 Crocinitomicaceae bacterium
ATGATGTTACTGCTCCGGTGCCCGACGCTGCAACGCTCACGGATGTTACAGCGACTTGCGAAGTGACTGCGCTTACCGCGCCATCGGCAAGCGATGAATGTGCCGCTATCGTGACTGTAACAAGCGACGCCGTATTCCCGATCACCGCCATCGGAACGACAGTTGTTACCTGGACCTATGATGACGGCAACGGAAACACGACCACCCAAACCCAGAATGTAATCATTTCGGGCGTGGAAGTAGGCACGACGATCGATACGGATGGAGTTACCATTGTGGCCGACAATGCAAATGCAGGTGTCAGCTATCAATGGATCGATTGTGATTCGGGGCAGCCGGTTTCGGGTGCAACCGGCCAAAGCTTCACACCTTCTTCCGGTGGGAACTACGCGGTGGTCATCACGGAAGGGACCTGCGTGGACACCTCTGCTTGTGTGCTTTCAAGCGTAGGAATTGATGAGGTGATCACGGAATCGATCAGACTGTATCCGAATCCGACAAATGATCAATTCAGGATCCGGACCGACGCCAACATTTTGTCGGTGGATGTGATCGATGTATCCGGTCGGATGATGAACGTCGCGGTGGATGTGGAAACCGGAGAAGTGGATGCAGTTACCCTTGCGCCAGGAAAGTATTTTGTTCGTGTGCTTACGGACAAAGGAGCGCAATGGACAGGGGAGCTGATAAAGCTCTGATCAAACAACGAAACTGAAAAGGCCGGGTCGAAATGATCCGGCTTTTTGTTTGGCACCCCCGGACCTGTAATGAAACTATGTGTACTTTCATGGAGCGTTATAAGGAACTCAACGATGGACAAAGCACAAGTCGAAAGGAGAAAATCAGAACTGGAAATGTTTGTCTCCGAAAGCTTTTCTGTGAATACGGATTTTGCCGCCCGGTTGGGACTGGCCAATCCGCATGCCATCCTGATGGATTTCGATGCGCTCAGGAACTTCATTTTTCAGACCGTCCACGACTTCATTAAAACACAGGCCGTTGATTAAGATGACCGGGTTTGGATCATTACACGCCTCGGCTATTTGTTGGGGGAATACTTCAAAGAAAAGTACAACGGATATTGGACTGTCAACGAAAACCCACACTCGGAGCAGTACGGGAAATATGTGATCTTTGCACGATCACCTTCATCGGAGGTGAACTATCCTGTAGACGTATTTGGTGCGGCAGTTGAAATTATTGATCGGCAGGGAGAACGTGATCTTGCCGGATTCATCGCAGAAATGGAACAAGCAATTGACGGACAGCAACATGATTAAACTGGAGATCTGGCCGGCATTTCTCAATAGATCGACGTTTGAACTGAAAACAAACGGAACCGATTGGGAATTGTTTGTGATCAAGGATTCCAATGAATTCCTGCATGATCGCGGAGCTGTTTGGAGGGCAGGGAATGTGAATTCATTGATCGCAGAAAAGATTATTGAACGGGCCAATCGGGTGATTGACGTAGATGCAAAAGATGAACGAATCGGTCTTGACGGAGTAACCACAAAATTGCGGTTGCTAAGAAACAATGCAGAGCTGGAGAAGAAATTCTGGTGTCCGGAAAAGGGAACAAATGAGTACGAACTGATGGTGCTCTTTTTTGATTTGATTGGGCAGGAGGTTGACGAGGAAGACTGCCTGGACTATATCGAGTTATTGGAACAGTACTATTTTGATACCACCCCGATCAAAGAATACGAGGAAGACCCTTTCAGGTTAAAAGTGTACGGCGGGCTTACCAGTTCCGATCTGGATGTTTTGGCTGGAAAAGTTGCCCTGTTGAAGGAAAGACCGGAGGGTATATTGGACATGACCAATTTCTTCTCAACAGGTTCGGCATTGAACGGGTGCTTTCTTGAGTTGAAGGACGCTGATCATATTCAGATTCTTGTCAATGACAGAAGCTTTCATTATTTAACACAGATGGGTTTCGATGAGAGTCGATTAACACTGAAGACCAATAACAGGGGTTCAAAATAACCTGAAAGATCAGGATACAAATACGGGGTTTAGCCGGGACTCCGGAAGTCAGATCACCCAGGTTGATTCCCGGAGAAGGCGGAATGCTTTGATTTTGACGTATATCTGATTGCGAATTCTACGGCACCACACGCTATAAGTGCTTGTTTTATATAGTATTAGTACCGTATTTGTTGCTCTGTTTTTTGCCGGGTGAAGGCTTCGAACCCCTTGTTTACACCCGCATAACCGGCTAATCAGCATGTTTCCCGCAACTTCGCCAGGGCATCTTGATCGTTTGTTGTGGTAGGTTCTTTCCTATCTTAAAGCTCCTAATAACCCATAAATCATTATTCACTATGTCACAAACAGCAGAAGCAACAGTTGTTGGAGGATGGACAGCTTACCATCCACTTACAGCGGAAGATCGTAAAGTATTTGACGAAGCAATGGAAGGATTCGTAGGTGTAACGTACACACCGAATGAAGTTTCAACGCAAGTCGTAGCGGGAACAAACTACCGTTACAGGTGCACGGCATCTATGCCGCCGGCAATGGTGGTTTGGCAAGCAATTGTACAAATCTACCAACCATTGGATGGTAAGCCGTACATTACGGATATCCACCGTATTTAATTCAAGCGGATTGATGATAAAAAGCCCTGGAGTTTAATCTTCAGGGCTTTTTTGTGGAAGGGGGTTTTTCTTCGCAATATCTTCAACATTCGATTGGTCATTAACACATCGCTTTCACCGATCGGATTTTAAACGTTTTTGCAAAGGAGTGCTCATTTGCCGTATTTGTGCGTGCCAAATTTTGAAAATAGATTCCTAGATTTGAATCTATGTCAACGACTTCCACGATTTCACTCAAAGAACATTCCCTGCGCTTGCTGGACCCTGCAACTTCTGCAGAAGAGGCAAAGCGCATCATCGATGAAATTCATCAGCATTTCACGTCACTTACCGGACTTAGTGGTACGGAAATGAAAATGGAGCGAGCAATGGCTGTGGATACCGCTTATGGCAAAGCATTGGGGTTAAATTATGCGGCACTCTGCCTGGTGGATTACCGACGTACAACCATCTTCCTGAGAGGGCTGGTGGCGGCCATTCGAAAGAAGCAGGAAGAATTTCCGGGTGAACAGATCAAGGTCTTTTATGCGGGATGCGGACCGTACGCCCCGTTCGTAACCCTTGTTGCTCCGCTGTTTGACCCATCGGAACTTCGGTTTTCCATTTTGGATATCAATTCCGAGTCGCTCAACTTTGCGCAGGATCTCATCCAAAAACTGGGGCTCTCGGACTACCTTTACGAAGCGTTTTTGGAAGATGCAGTCACGTTCAAAATTCCCGGAGCAGAGCAATACCATATTCTTTACAGCGAGACACTCGATACATTGTTGGACCGTGAGTGCTACGTTCCCATTTTATGTAACATGAAACCCCAGTTTTCCCCGGAAGTGGTGGTGATCCCTCAAAATGTAGAGATCACCGTTTCTTTCATCGAAATGGATACCGACGGAAATCAGCAAGAAGGAGAACCCCGTGTTGTGTTTGATACGGAAAAGGCCATTGAATCAACGTTTGCTACGCATGTCATTCCCGATGCGTTTCCGACGCATCGGGTACCCTTTGACCGGGAACGAGGAATCGCCGGAATCACGCTTGACACCATTGTACACGTTTTCGAGGATTATCAACTGGTTCGGGGTGAATCGCAACTCACACAGCCCGTTACGTTTTCAGTGGATGAAGGCGCCACCTTCAATACGCTCGCGTTTACCTACAATTTAAAACCGGCCATCGGACTTTTTACGGGGACTGAGGAACGTCCATAGGACCCCGGATCGGGTCAAATTTACCTCTCCCACTTCCCGGCATCTTCCGGCTTCATCCCGGGAATCGTCCTCTTCTTCCCATATTCTTTATGCTTTTCGGCTTTGGTGGTAATTTTCTCTGATAGGATTAAAACCGAATGCTACAATGAAGCGATCTCCCTTTTCAAAAGAACAATACAACTATGCCCTGTACGGCGTTGTTTTCGGAATTTTCTTCCCGGTCATAGCTTCCTTCATGACGATGGTCGAAGCAGGGCAGGTGAATCTGAATGGATTTATTGAAGCACAGAGCACCCCTTTGATCTGGATCATTGACACGGCACCGGTATTTCTGGGCATATTTGCCTTTTTCGGAGGCCTTCAGTTTGACAATGTAAAGAAGCAAAAAGAAGAGCTGCAGTCACTCTACCTCAAAACCCAGGAACTTTCCGAGAAAGAACGTGATGCAAACCAGGCAAAGAGTGAATTCCTGGCACACATGAGCCATGAGATCAGAACACCGATGAATGCGATTATCGGGCTAACATATCTCTTGCAGAAAACAAAGCTTTCGGAGAAACAGATGCAGCATCTCCTTAAGATCGATGGGGCTTCTCAAAACCTGTTGCGGATCATCAATGACATTCTCGACTTTTCTAAGATCGAAGCAGGAAAACTGGATGTCGAAGTCATCGATTTTTCCCTGGATGATCTGATCAGTGGAGTGAGTGATCTTGCGAACGTTAAAATGAAGCAGAAGGCAGGAGTGGAACTCCTTTTTAAGGTAGATCAGGACGTTCCCGGCAGATTGATCGGTGATCCCGTAAGGATCAAACAAGTGCTCTTGAATCTGATCGATAATTCCATCAAGTTTACCAATGAAGGCGTGATCAAACTTTCGCTTTCGAAAACAAAAGAGACCGATGACAAGATCGGAATAGAATTTATCGTTTCGGATACGGGAATCGGAATCAGCAAAGAGAAACAGAAAGAACTGTTTGTGCCGTTTACCCAGGCGAATTCATCCACCACACGACTCTACGGAGGGACGGGTCTGGGCCTGACGATCTGCAAGCATCTTGTGGAAATGATGGGGGGTACGATCGAAATGGAAAGTGCACGAAATGCAGGGACTTCTTTCACGATCCGAATGGAATTCAACAAGTCCGGCAGGTTGGCAAAGAATCAGGTATTCGTAACACCCGATCAACAACTGAAAGCACTGGTTGTGGACGACCTTGAATCCGCACGACTCGTCATGTGTGAAATGTTAGAGTCATTTGGTTTTACGACCGAATGTGCGAATGACGGATTCTCGGCGCTTGGCATCATTTCAAACAGTATCGAAATGAATGATCCGTTCGATGTGATCATCATGGATTGGAAAATGCCGGGAATGAATGGGACAGAGACCATCGGAAAGATGAAGGAAATGTTCAGGTCTGAGGTACCGATGATCATCATGGCAACGGCATATGGTATGGGAGAAGCCAAAATGTCGGCGACGAAAGGGGACATCGCTGCTTACCTCGTAAAACCGATCAATTCCTCCATTCTGTTCGACACATTGAACGGAGTGCTGTACGATAAACATCGGAGCAATGATGCGCAGAAAGTGTCGGAAACAGGAGCCGATGAGCATATCGAATCTCTGAGAAAGTCACTGGGCGGAAGCCATATATTGCTTGTGGAAGATAACCAGATCAACATGGAAATCGCAACGGATCTGCTTTCCGATGTGAACATTAAAGTGACCCAGGCTTTTAATGGGGAAGAAGCATTGGCTCTCCTGAAAAACAGTTTGTTTGATGCAGTCTTGATGGATATCCAGATGCCGGTAATGGACGGACTGATAGCCACAAAGAAGATCCGTGAACAACCGGAACTAAGTAAGCTTCCTGTGATAGCAATGACCGCTCATGCACTGAAAGGTGAATATGAAAAGAGCATTGAAGCGGGGATGAATGAACACATCACCAAACCGGTAAACCCCATGGAATTGTACGGTACGCTTGAGCGTTTTGTTACCGGAAAGCCGGAGGAGAATGAAATCGAATCGAAGGAAGAACATACGGAATACGATATTCCTTTGATCAAAGGACTTGATCGCGAACAGGGATTGGTGAATGTCAGACACAACAAAAAGACCTATGCGAAAGCCCTGAAGCTGTACGCAAAACAGTATGATCCCTTTCCGCCCGAACTGCGTGAACACCTCAAAAATGAAAACTGGAAGGCGCTTTACACGGGTGTGCATACGATCAAGGGTTCCTCGGGAAGTATCGGTGCCAGGGAAATTGTATTGCAATGCGTCGATATGGAATTCATGCTGAACGAAATAATGACGGAAGATATAGATGCCGATCCGGTTGCCATTTCCGATGAACTCGAAAAACTGAGGACGAAGGTAGAGGACATCGTAGACCAGTTGAAAGAGAAGTTACACTGATACTACGTGCGAAAACCAGGCTACATACTACAAATTATCCTGTTGATGACAGGAGTAATTGCACTGTGGTCACTGCAAGGATGTACATCGCACACGGATGGATCCGGGAATTCATCAAAACCCGGAATGCTCGACATTTCGGATTGGGACATTACCGAAAACGAAGTGATATCTCTCAACGGCGAATGGGAGTTCCATTGGCACCGGTTGTTTGATTCTTTACCTGAAGGATCTCAGTGCGAACCGGATGCCTTTTTGAAGTTACCCCAATTTTGGGGTGGAATGAGCCTCGATGGTAAAACACTGGAAAGCACGGGTTACGCCTCTTATCGCATCCTTGTTCGCTTACCGGAAAATCTTATCGGTGAAATTTTA
>JBNKYR010000220.1:0-6572 GCA_050300995.1 Crocinitomicaceae bacterium
ACGGCAAGTACCAATTCACCGGTAACATGAAGGACCATCATTCGCCTCAGAATTCCTTCATTAACACGGTCATTGAAACCCATCGGGGAAATCCGCTGAGTCTTTGTCTCCTCTATTCGGTCATTGCACAATCACTTGATCTGCCTGTTTACGGTGTAAATCTGCCGAATCATTTCATCCTTGCTTACATGGATGAAAACAACATTCAGTCGATGGTGGAACAGGAAAACGAATACGGAACACTTTTCTACATCAATGCTTTTTCAAGGGGCGGCATTTTCGATGAAACAGAGATCCGGCAATTTCTCACAGGATTGAACAAACCTTTCCTGCGCAGTTATTTTGAGCCCTGCTCCAATTCAGCGATTATTTCCCGCATGCTGACCAACCTCATTGCTTCGTTTCAGCAATCAGGAAGTAGTGAAAAGGTCAATGAATTGATAGAATTGCGTGATCTATTTGATCTCAACCTCTAAATCGTAGGATTTTAGCGCTTTAAAGAAAGTATTGTTCAGATCCACCTTCACAGATTTCGAAGGCATCCGCACTTCCGTACCATCCAACGGATCATACACCGTAAAATGAACCGGGCATCTTCCGGCGTTGGACGTAAACAATTCGTTCAGTTCCGAGATCAGAACCTGATCCAGCGCCTTCGTGGAAACCTTGAGGTGCACCCCATTCGCTTTCGTATCCTTCAGGTTGTGCAGAAGATCAATTGAATTGATCACAAATTCCAATTCGGAACGACGTGGGGGGATTTCGATGCGTCCTTTAATTGCGACAAATGTGCCCGGATTGAGGAAGTGTTTGTACTTCAGGTAATTTTCACGCCAAAGGAACAGTTTGTGTGAATCGTTGTAGTCCTCCAGAACAAGAGTACCAAACGGATCCCCCTTTCGCGTAAAACGGTGTTCTGCCTCCGTAACAATTGCTGCCACAAGAAGTTCTCTGTTCCGATGTGGCTCAGGATTGTTCAACATTCCAATCTCACCAGTGCAAAAAGCTTCGATCTCAATCCTGAAATCATCCAGTGGATGTCCGGAAATAAAGATCCCGACAACTTCCTTCTCTTTGTTCAGCGCATAAATGTTCCCCCATTCCTCTGCCTGCGGGATTACCGGCTCCGGAAGCGTTGTCCCTGATTCGCCGCCGAACAACGATGCCTGACTGGAATTTTCACTATCCTGAAAGCCTGAACCAAAGCGAATAACATTCTCCAGGAAAGTCCTGCCGTTCGCATCTTCCTTGAAATACTGAGCACGGTGAACATTCTTGAATGAATCAAATCCACCGGCGTACGCGAGACTTTCAAAGGCTTTCTTGTTACAGACACGCAAATTGATTCGCTTGGCAAGATCAAAAATACTCTTGAACACACCTGATTCATTGCGTTCGTCGATGATAGCCTGTACCGGCGCCGATCCCAAACCTTTAATCGCTCCCAATCCAAAGCGGATCGCTCCTTCCTGGTTCACCGTAAAGTGATAGTTCGATTCGTTGATATCCGGCCCCAAAACAGGGATCCCCATTCGCTTACACTCCTCCATGAAGAAAGACACCTGTTTGATGTCGTTCATGTTGTTACTCAGCACCGAAGCCATGTATTCTGCCGGATAGTTCGCCTTCAGATAAGCCGTCTGATAGGCAATCCACGCGTAACACGTCGAGTGTGACTTGTTGAAGGCATAAGATGCAAATGCCTCCCAGTCTCTCCAGATCTTTTCAAGTTTCTCCGCATCATGACCGTTCTCGCTACCGCGCTCAATGAACGCAGGTTTCATTTTGTCGAGTACATGCTTCTGCTTTTTCCCCATCGCCTTCCGAAGCGTATCCGCTTCACCTTTGGAGAATCCTGCAAGCTTCTGCGACAGCAACATTACCTGCTCCTGGTAGACCGTGATCCCGTACGTTTCCTGCAGATATTCTTCGCAGGCATCAAGATCGTAGACAATATCTTCTTCGCCATGTTTACGACGAATAAATGATGGGATGTATTCCAGCGGTCCCGGACGATACAATGCGTTCATTGCGATCAGATCGGCAAAAACCGTTGGCTTCAACTCCCGCATGTATTTCTGCATCCCTGCAGATTCGTACTGGAAGATCCCCACCGTTTCTCCACGCTGGAACAATTCATAAGTCGTCACATCGTCGATCGGGAAACTGTCCGGATCCAATTCAACGTTGTGGCGATCCCGCACATTCCGAACCGCGTGTTTGATCAACGTAAGCGTCTTCAAACCAAGGAAGTCCATCTTAAGCAAGCCAGCATCCTCGGCCACCGAGTTATCGTACTGGGTACAATACATTTCGGAATCTTTGGCCGTTGCGACGGGAACAAACTTCGTGATATCATCCGGCGTTATAATCACACCACAGGCGTGAATCCCGGTATTTCTTACAGACCCCTCCAGTTGGATTGCCTGACGCACTACCTGTGCAGAAAGATCACTCCCTTCCGAGATGGCTTTGAGTTCTTTTGCACGATTGATATCGTCCTGATTATTCTTGAGCTTCTCGCGCAACTCCGGCTCCGGTAAATTGAACAACTTTGCCAGAGAAATATCAGGGATCAACTTCGCAATGCGATCGGCTTCTGCCAACGGAAGATCGAGAACACGTGCGGTATCACGAATCGATGATTTGGCAGCCATGGTACCGTAAGTAATGATCTGTGCTACCTGATTTGCTCCGTATTTATTGATCACCCAATCGATCACCTTTCCGCGACCTTCGTCATCAAAATCGATATCAATATCGGGCATGGAAATACGATCCGGATTCAGAAAACGCTCAAAGAGCAGATCGTACTCGATCGGATCAACATTCGTAATCCCAGTGCAATAGGCCACTGCTGACCCTGCCGCCGATCCACGTCCCGGACCAACCGAAACGCCCATTTCCCGCGCAGCCTTGCAAAAATCCTGAACAATAAGGAAGTAGCCCGGATACCCGGTCCGCTCGATCGTCGCCAACTCGAAGTCCAGTCGCTCACGGATTTCATCCGTAAGCTCTTCATATCGCTGTTTCGCCCCCTCATAGGTCAGGTGACGCAAATAGTTGTTCTCTCCGCGTTTTCCTCCATCTTCAAGATCCAACGGGTCTTTGAACTCCTCCGGAATTTCAAAAGCAGGAAGCAAGACCTCTCTCGCCAATCCGTAATGCTCACATTTTCCGATGATTTCATCAATACTTTTAATCGCTTCCGGCACATCGAGGAAGAGTTCTTTCATCTCCTCCTGCGACTTGAAATAGTATTCTTCGTTATCCAGTCCATAACGGAACCCACGACCTCTTCCCTTCGGGGTAGAAACCAATTCGTTGTCCTTTACACACAACAAAATATCGTGAGCGTCCGCATCACTCTTGTCCAGATAAAACGTATTGTTTGTCGCTACGAGTCGAACATCATGCTTAGCCGCCAACCGGATCAGCGTCTCATTTACACGATCCTCATTTTCCTGACCGTGGCGCATGATCTCCACGTATAAATCCTCACCAAACAACGACTTCCACCAAAGCAGAGCTTCTTCTGCCTGCGCCTCTCCGACATTCAAAATTAAACTAGGTACCTCTCCGTAAAGGTTTCCTGTCAAAACGATCAGGTCGGAAGAATACTCCTCCACAGCCTTTTTATCGATCCGAGGAACGTAATACATTCCCTCCGTATAGGCAATGGAAGCCAACTTAATCAGGTTGTGATATCCCTGCTTATTCTTCGCCAGAAATACAACCTGGTATCCATTGTCCTTTTGCGTTTTATCCAGGCGATCACGACACACATTGAATTCACAACCGATGATCGGAAGCAATTCATTTTTCTCGAAAGGCTCTCCATTACTTTCTGCCTCTTCGCGTTGTGCTGCGATATCCTTATTGTAATTTGATACGGCCCGCTCAAAATGAAAAGCAGCCATCATATTTCCGGAATCGGTGAGTGCTACTGCACGCATATTATAGCCACCGGCTTTCTTTACCAAACCAGCAACGTCAATAGTCGATTGAAGGATTGAAAACTGCGTATGATTGTGCAAGTGAGCGAAGCTAAACGCCTCAAGCTCCTTTGCAGCTTCGGTTTTGTCGATTTCGGATACCGGCGACACTTCCGGTTCCTTCACGAGTTTTGCACTTTCTTCTTTCAGATTCAGGTGCTTCAACCCGATCATGCCAATCGGCTGCGGATTGAACTCCTTGAAATCCTCCAGATAACGGTCCTCCTGCTGCAATTCTTCAGGCAGGAAGACACCACGACGCATCAATTCGAAGAAACAGCGTGTTGTTGCTTCCACGTCGGCGGTCGCATTGTGCGCTTCTGCAAAAGGTTCGTGGAAAAGGTACTCGTGTAATTCCGTAAGTGTCGGAAGCTTAAATTTCCCTCCCCGTCCACCTGGAATCTGACAAAGTTCCGCGGTGGTTTCGGTACAGGTATCCAGTACCGGCATCTCTACCATTGGTGTTTCGACACCCATTCGGTAGAATTCACACCCAAGCACATTGATGTCAAAGCCAATGTTCTGGCCGACTACAAATTTCGCTTTGCCCAACGCAATATTAAACTCGTCGAGTACCTGTTTTAATTGAACACCGTGCTCTTTTGCCAGCGCCGTTGAAATCCCGTGAATCTGTTCAGAGTCGAATGGAATATCAAATCCATCCGGGTAAATGAGGTGATCCCGGTGTTCCACCAACCGCCCCATATCATCATGCAACTGCCAGGCGATCTGTACGACACGTGGCCAGTTATCAGTATCGGTAATGGGTGCGTTCCAGTTGCGTGGTAACCCCGTTGTTTCAGTATCGAAAATGATGTACATTCAGGCGGAAATTCGAACCTTTAAAATTAGTGAATTTGCCCTCCTTCTCTGCCTGTTTCGCACGTGAATTATCAACAAAAAATCCACGCATAAAAAAACTCCCGGGGTTAACCGGGAGTTCGTTTTTGGTTTAGGGCCTATTTTTCCACGGGGCCGACCGCATTGACCGGTGTTCCGCTTTCAGGTTTAGGCAGTACCTGTCCCTTAATGCGAATGATCTTCATCGGTTCATTCACGGCATTCGAAACGATCGTCACAGACTTGTTGATCGCTCCGGCGCGTTTGGTGTCGTACTTTACAGTAATCGTGCCGGATTCTCCCGGAGCAATTGGTTCCTTTGGCCAGGAAGGGATTGTACATCCGCACGTCTTCTTTGCTTCGGAAATAATCAGGGGAGCATTCCCTGTATTGACGAATTCAAAGGTTGTTGTTCCGTTCCCGGCATAAGTGATGTCGCCGAAATCATGGATCTCTTTCTTGAATTCGATTTTTGCACCTTCCTGCACTGGTTGTTGTGCGAAAGCCGGCAATGCTGCAAGAGCCAGAAAGGCCAGACCTGCCACTACTGAAGTCAGTTTTTTCATCGTTTTTTGTTTTTGGTTATTGATAAAACCAAGATAACAGAGACGAGGCGTTTCCGACAGATTTTAACAGCGCTTTAACAGCTTTAACAAGTTGTTAACAACTGATAATCAAGGTTCTTGAATTCTTTACTCATTTCGAGGGATCACATTCACCTTGAAACGCAACTGGTGCATTTTCTTTCGGGTGTTCGTGGTCAGATGAATGGTCCGATCCTGGAAATAATATTTCCCATTCGTATCAAAAGTGACGCGCAACGGATAGGTTTCACCGGGAAGGATCGGTTTTTTGGGAAGTTCCGCTTTTGTGCAGGAGCAGGAAACCTGATAATCGGAAATGATCAACGGAGCATCACCGGTATTCGTGATCAGGTATTCATGTTCCAACTGAGTTCCTTCATAGGTTTTCGGGAACTTGAATACAGACCTGTCTATACTAAGTTCCGCCATCTGACCGAAGCCAGTGGCGGAACTCAAAGCTATAATTATGATCGCGAAATATAGCTTCATAAAGGGATGTTAAATCCTTACTTGTTTACAGGAGCTCCTGTGTTTACCGGTGTTCCGGACTCAGGCTTAGGCTCAACTGTTCCTTTGATACGAATCACTTTTGTAGGTGAGTTCGAAGCATTGGAAGTAATGGTAACGCTCTTATTGATAGCACCTGGACGCTTAGTATCGTACTTTACAGTGATTGTACCTGTTTTTCCTGGTGCAATCGGCTCTTTTGGCCACGATGGAACTGTACATCCGCAAGAACCTTTCGCATTTGAAATGATCAATGGCGCAGTACCAGTATTCTTAAATTCAAAAGTACACTGACCATTACCACCGTACTCTACTGTACCGTAATCGTGTACTTCTTTTGTAAATTCAATTGCTGCTCCGCTCGTTACTTCCTGAGCAACAGCTTTTCCACCGATCGCAGCGATGAACAAAACCAAGAGAGAAAATAAAACCTTTTTCATGTGTTGTAATTTTTTTTGTTTCTAATTCCACTACCAAATATAATGCAAGAATATCGGAAACGACGGTTTTTAACACATCGTTAACAGCCACAACCGACTGACTTTTACTTCGACTATTTATGCAGGATGTACTCCTCGATGGTCAAATTCAGGAACCGGAGACGCTCCCTGATATCCCGTACCTTCTCTTCCGGAATATCTTCTTT
>JBNKYR010000221.1:0-6530 GCA_050300995.1 Crocinitomicaceae bacterium
AGGCGATCAATGTAGGCGAATTTATCTCCGGGAGTCTGCCCGAAATGCAGTTCGCTGACCTGCGGCGCTTCTGCCTGCAATTGGGCTTTGTCGCGGTCGCGGTCACCGGAAAGAACATGAATGCGGTAGGTAGTCGCCAGATCGTTCAATGTATCCATAATGCCGTCACGGAATTCGGAGCTGAAGACAAAACGTCCTTTGTAATGTCCTCCGATGGCAATGTGCACGCTGGTTTCATTGTTCGATGAATCAGCGGGTGCACCGGTGAGTGAAGCACTACCGATCAGGATCTCCTGCCCGTCAATCTGCGCGGTGATGCCCTGACCACTTGTCTC
The DNA here is from genome assembly GCA_050300995.1 of Crocinitomicaceae bacterium. Taxonomy (GTDB): domain Bacteria; phylum Bacteroidota; class Bacteroidia; order Flavobacteriales_D; family Crocinitomicaceae; genus UBA4466. The sequence goes on from JBNKYR010000221.1 coordinate 336, forward strand.
TGAAAAAGCCTCCAGTTCCAGCTCACTGTTTTGTACACCCTCGCGCAGGTGAATCACCAATGAACGACTCAGGGGGTGCGTGGATGAATTGGCAGCGATGATAATGCAGGCATAATCGGTAGGAGTGAGGACTTTGCCTTCGAAGTGAACGCCATCGGTGCTGCTCGTGGTCAACGTACCCGTTTTGTCAAATACGATGTCGGTAACCTCATTCAGCGACTCAATGACATTCGCATTTTTGAGGTAAAGTCCGCGGCGGCCAAGTGCACGCATGGTATTTCCATACGTAAAGGGACGTGAAAGTGCCAGCGCACAGGGACAGGCAACGATCAATACGGCGACTACCACTTCGGCGGCACGTGTCGGATCGAGAAGGAACCAGGTGATTCCGGTGCCGAGGGCAATAATGAGCACGGCTGCCAGGAAATACACGGACAATTTATCCGTACTGACTTCTTCGCCGCTTTTTCGACGTTGTCCTTCGTTCCACAATTGAGTAAGGTGACTGCGACTGCTTTTCTTCTCCACCCGGAAAAGACTTTTACTTCCGAGGAGCTTCCCGCCTGCATAGATGAAATCGCCTTTCTGTTTGGTCACAGGAACGGATTCACCGGTCACGAAGCTGTAGTCGATCTGTACGCTGTCGGAAAGCAATATCGCATCGCAGGGAATGATCTCCTGGTTACGGATCAGCATCTGATCTCCCTCACTCAGATGATCGATCTCGACAATGTGTTCTTCGTCTCCGTCCACTTTGGAAACGGCCACAGGAAAGTAAGCGGTGTAGTCCCGTTCAAAGGACATCGCCTCGTAGGTCTTGTTCTGAAACCATTTTCCGATCAGCAGGAAAAAGATGAAGCCTGCAAAGCTGTCCATATAACCCGGCCCGAGGCCTGCAAAGATGCTGTATACACTTTGGGCGTACAGGGCGATGATTCCGACAGTGATCGGCACGTCCAGGTTGAGGCTTTTATGGCGAACCGCTTTCCAGGCGGAGATCAGGTATTCGCTGGCCGAGTAGAGGAGTACCGGCACCGAAACAGCAAAGGTCAGCCAGGCCGTAAACGTGCGAAACTCCGGGTTGTCATTTTCAATGCCCAGGTATTCCGGGACACTCCAAAGCATGATACTTCCGAAAGCAAATCCGGCAACTCCCAGTTTGTACAAATAGGTGTAGTTGCGTTTCCGGCTGATCTCTTTCGTACTGCTGAAATTCGGAGCGTAACCGATGGCGTCCAGCATGCCGGCCAGTTCGGAAAGTTTCAGCTCCGGAGAAAAAACAATGGTCGCCTGGCGCTTGGTAAAGTTGACCAGAGACGATTGGATCCGCGGATCGATCTTGTGCAGATTTTCCAGCAGATAGATGCAGGAAGAGCAATGAATGTTCGGAATGAAAAGGGTCACGTGAACGGCCTTGTCATCTTCAAAGTCGATGTATTTCCGGCGGATGTTTTCCACATCCAGAAAAGCAAAGGCATTTTCACGTGCACTGATTGGTTTGACACCCGCTTTTTCCTCCATGGAATAGAAAGCGTCCAGTCCGTTTTCCTGCAACAAAAGGTATACGCTACGGCAACCTGCGCAGCAAAAGGATTTGTCTTCGTGTTTGAACGGTTTTCCGACAATTACATCCCCGCAATGGTAGCAAGTCGGAGTACTCATACGGTTTTGGAGAACATGTTGTCGCGCTGAGCCGTATTGGCCAGGTCCTGATCAAACGCCATGCAGCAGTTGCGCACAAAGGCGATTCCGGCATCGGTAACACGGACATGATTGCCGTCAATTTCTACCAGTCCGTCCTTCACCATTTCCTGCAAACGTTCGATGCTCTGGTGATGCATTTCGCGGAAAGGAGAGTTTTCGTTCAGGGTTGTTTCAAAGTGACACATCAGGTCGAGAATGTACTGACGGATCTCCAGATCGAGTTCACTCAGGATATGTCCACGGAAAATAGGAATCTCTCCACGGTTTACACGTTCCATGTACGTCTCGGTAACCTTCTCGTTTTGTGCAAAACCAAACCAGCTATCCGAAATGGCCGACATCCCAAGCCCGAGCAGGAATGGTGTATTCTGTGTGGTGTACCCCATAAAGTTCCGGTGCAGATTGCGTTCCCGGAAAGCAATTGCCAGTTCGTCGTGTGGCAGGGCAAAGTGATCCATTCCGATCTCAATATAGCCTTCCGCCTCCAGACGTTCTTTGGCGCGTTCGTACAGGGCTCTTTTTTCATTGTCCTGTGGCAGATCCGATTCGTCAAATCCACGCTGACCATTCCCTTTGATCCAGGGAACGTGTGCGTAACTGTAGAGCGAAATGCGATCAGGACGCAGCAAGAGCGTCTTTTCAACGGTATCTTCAATATCCGTCATGCGCTGCTTCGGAAGTCCGAATACAAGGTCGTGACTGATCGAGGTATATCCGAGTTCTCTTGCTTTGTCGTGCACTGCTTTTACGTTCTCGAAAGGTTGAATTCGGTTGATCGCCTGTTGAACCGTTGGACTGTAATCCTGGATTCCCAGACTCAGGCGACGAAAACCAAAAGCATACAACTTTTCAAGGTGTTCATCGGAAGTATTGTTCGGATGCGCTTCGAAACCCAGTTGCGCGGATTCAGGATCAATGGACTCTTTCCCGAAAATGGACCGCACAAGCCGGATGAGTTGGTCAGGAGCAAAGAACGTCGGGGTTCCGCCACCGAAATGCAATTCCCGGATCACCGGAGTGAAATGAAATTGCGCATTATAGAGTTCCCATTCGCGAATGACTGCATCAATGTACGGTTCTTCCACCGCGTGATTCTTCGTGATCCGCTTGTGACATCCGCAGAAAGTACACAGGCTCTCACAGTACGGAAGGTGAATGTAAAGGCTTATCTCGTCGTTTCCGAATGCATCCTGATTGCGCTCGATAGTGCGAAGCCAGTCCTTTACTTCCAATGGATTATTCTTCCAGAAAGGCACTGTCGGATACGAAGTGTATCGAGGCCCGGGAACATTGTATTTTTCTACGAGATTTTCCAACGGATCGTGCATCACAGTGCAGCAAATATCGCACAAAGATACGGCTAAAAAATGACTTTTAATCCATTTAAACCTTGCGATAATCTGTTATCTTTGAAGGAAGAATCTGTCAACCTGTAAATTAAAACCAATGCCTGAAAAATCACACAGACACGTTGCTTGTGAGACCTGTCAGACCAGGCACGACTCTCTGTTCAAATCTTTTTGTGACGATGACGTGCACGATCTGGACGGGATGAAATCCTGTTCGTATTACAAGAAAAATCAGCCGTTGTTTCTCGAAGGAAGTACACCGCGTGGTGTATTTTGTATGAACAGTGGAAAAGTGAAGATCTTCGCGAGAGGTGAAGAAGGAAAAGAGCAAATTATCCATGTTGCTTCCGCCGGCGAAATTGTTGGCTTCCGCGCAATGTTCAGCGGTGAACCTTACAAGGTTTCGGCGACCACACTGGAAGAATGCAATATCTGTTTTATCGGAAAATCAGATTTCCTGAACCTGGTGGATACCAATACCACTTTGAGAAACGGGATCATGCGGGAATTGTCGACCGAACTGGCCGAACGCGCAACATTCATTACAAACATGGCACAAAAGTCGGTACGTGAACGACTGGCTTTTTCCCTGCTGTTATTGCAGGATATCTACAAGGACGAAATGATCAATCTGACGCGTGAAGATCTGGCGAACTTCGTTGGTACAGCCACCGAAACCCTGATAAGACTGCTGAAGGATTTCAAGGAGGAGAATCTGATACAGACCCATGCCCGCAAAATTGAGATTTTGGACAGGGAGGGACTTATCAGGGTTTCCGGCGCCTGATTTTACCAAACTGCTTCGGGATACTTATTCGTAAGGAATTGAATTTCTGCCAGCATGTATCCCAGGTATTCAGAGTGAACGCCTGATTTCCCCCCATTCAATTGGAAATCGGATGCTGGCTTCTTTAGTTCAGCGAGGTAGAGTATTTCATTAACTTTTTGCTCCCACATTTTGTGCAGTTTTTCGAGGTCAACGCTGACCTTCAAAGCACGCATACATGTGTCGGCTGCGCTCGGTTGAAAGAGTTCACCCGTGTATTTCCACAAGTCATCGATCGCCGCCTGTGCTTTCGTGCGGGAAACATCCGTGCCACCTCCGAAACGAATGATCCATTCGGAACTGCGCTTCAGGTGATAGGTCACTTCTTTCAGCGATTTTGTTGCCACTGCCTGCAGGAATTCATCGGAACTGTTCATCAGTTCGGTGAAAAAGTAGTAGTGGTAAACATCCATGAAGAACTGGCGCGTCATAATGTATGCGAAATCCGTGTTAGGTTGTTCCGCCAACAGACAATTCACGTATTCATGCTCTTCACGTCGGTAAGCAATGTCGTCACCGGTTTGTCCTTTTCCTTCGAGGCGAGCCACTTCATTGTAAATGGATTCTGCAAGCCCGATCAGGTCGAGCGCCACATTGGTTCCCGCAAGATCTTCTTCCAGAAAAGGACCTTTGCTGCAGCATTCCGAAAGCCGATGGCTCAGAATGAAGGCATTGTCCGCAATTTCAAGGTAGTAATTGAGCTTTGCTTCCATAGTTTACATTTGTTGTACACCTTCCGGCAGGTTATAGAATGTAGGGTGACGATACACCTTGTCATCCGCAGGTTCGAAGAACGAACCGGATTCCGATGGTGATACAGCCACGATCTGATCTGCAGGAACGACCCAAAGGCCGGTTCCTTCTCCGCGACGGGTATAGATGTCACGGGCGTTTTCAATGGCCATCTCTTTATCGAAGGCATGAACGCTTCCCGCATGTTTAAACGGTTGTCCCGCTTTCGACTGGATGAACACTTCCCACAGTGGTCCTTGATTATCAGTTGCCATAATCTGTCAGTTTATAGGATGTTAATTATTCGGTATTCTTTTCCACCGAAGGAAAAGTTTTCATTCACTTTCTTGTGCATCATTGCTGCATAGATCGGAGATTCTTTGGAGATTCCCGTCACCATCTTTCCCTGGCATTCAAAGGGAGTGGTCGCATACGCCACCAGACAATTGAACTGGTCGGTTTCTATATAAGCTCCCGGCTCCACACGCTGTTTCCCCGAAAAGTCGGTTGTTCGCATGATCTCCAGGTTGCGTTCTGCTTTGTTCATCTGAACCCGCATCAGTTGTTCCATCTCACCTGATTCATATTGGTGAGAGAAATCCTCAGGGTCCATTACATCCGACTCGTCCATGTCCACCATCGTGTGAACAGTCTGCAGCTTTTCCCGGAATTCTTTCACCAGGTTTTCCTGCATTGTGGTCAGCGTCTTTATGATTAGTTCTTTGTTCATTTGTTAATGGATTTTTCGGCATAGCTTGCTGCGCATTCACGAACCCAGGCTCCTTCTTCGTGCCAGTGGATGTGGTGACGCATACGTTGTGCATTGCACGGACCGTTTCCGTTTACAACTGCCCAGAATTCATCCCAGTTGATGTCGCCGTGTGTGTACGTACCATCATCGTTCAGTTTCAATTGGGTATCCGGAACTTTCAGTCCGATCAGTTCGGCCTGCGGAACAGTCTTGTTAATGAATTTCTCGCGTAGTCGATCGTTGGTTTCCCGTTTGATCTTCCAGCGCATGGCGTTACTGGTATGCGGTGAATCGGAATCGTGCGGACCGAACATCATGAGTGCAGGCCACCACCATCGGTCGATTGCATCCTGCGCCATGCGCTGTTGATCTTTGGTTCCCTCCATCATTTTCCACATGATCTCATAGCCCTGACGTTGGTGAAAGGATTCCTCCTTACAAATACGGATCATTGCCCGGGAATACGGACCATAGGAAGTTCGTTGAAGTGAAACCTGGTTAGTAATCGCAGCTCCGTCAACCAGCCAGCCGATTGCTCCGATGTCGGCCCAATTCAGTGTTGGATAATTGAACACGCTTGCGTATTTTGCTTTTCCTTCGTGCAACCACTGGATGTACTGGTCGCGGCTAACGCCCAATGTTTCGGCGGCACTGTAAAGGTACAGTCCGTGTCCGCCTTCATCCTGGATCTTCGCCAGGAGGATCTTTTTAGCGCGCAGGGAAGGGGCCCGGGTGATCCAGTTTCCTTCCGGTTGCATTCCGATCACCTCAGAGTGTGCATGCTGCGAAATCTGACGGATCAGATGCTTGCGGTATTCGTCCGGCATCCAGTC
>JBNKYR010000222.1:0-6478 GCA_050300995.1 Crocinitomicaceae bacterium
GAGCCCGTACCCGGTACTGCACGGCCGCCTGTGGGCGGAACAGTGGGAACTGGTACTGCCGGAACCGGAACTGTTGCAGGTACAGGGACGGCAGTTAGCACGGGAACCGGACTGGCAACGAGCGGAGTAGCGGCTGGTGCAGTTTCTGGCGTAACGGCAGAGACCGCAGAGCGAGAGGAGGATGACAACAATGGACCGCGCTATAAGTGGAAGACTCCATACAATTACATGGGAACGAATGGCTGGCTGATCTACAGGAAGAAAGCCTTAAATACAACGTATCAGCCGAACGCACACCACGTTTGGCCGAAGAACCTTGGAGGACCGGATACTGGTCAGCAGTTGATGAACGTCAATCAACCGATCCATTCCACCGAATTCCACGGGGTGAGAGGTCCTTACGGAAATATTCACACGGTTGTGGAGGCGGCGATTCGGGCAAGCAGCACATTCTCTGGCCTTTTGGGGCCGGGAGACCACATCACCCATACCATTTCCAGTGGAAATACAATCCTGATCACAACGATGCGTGCCGGAGGACGTAGAGGAAATGCATTAAAGAGTCTTGTGAAAACAACATTGACAACCTATTATGGTTTGTACAGTGCGAATAGTTCTCCAATTCTTCCTCCAACTGCGTATACAACCGGTTTAAATCAGGCCGAACGATTAATTTAGTAGTATGTATAAATTACCACCGTATTGCTTCAGCTTTTATGAAAATGAGCAGCCAAATGAGCTCGCTCTTGAGAAATTCCGGGAATTTGTCAGTACCTGGAATGCAGGGCATGATCTCAAAATTGAATTAACCGAACTTGGTGATTGGCTGCTGCTTTTTGATGATGGCTACTTGCAGAAAGGGGTAGCTGAAGCGGAAAAATTGATTTCTAAGCTGGAAAAAGAATACGGCGTGAACTGTTTCCGTGGGGTAAACGACTTTCGGATGGGAAAGGATTTTGAAAGTTGTGATTTTATTCAGGTGGCCACTCACGGCTATGCGGATGGCTTTTACCGGAATCTTGAAACCTGTATTACGCAGTCCTGGCCGTGCGACAGATGCGGGGAAAGAGCCGGCTGGTCACAACGTTTGCTTGAGCCACCTGTGGTAGATCTGAGGTATCTTGAGAGTTCCGGAGAACCAAATTCTTTGTTTGATCCACCGGGACTTGATATGATCGCGCTTCCGAATTTGGCGATGATGATCAATGATCGACTGAAAAGGATTCTTGAAGACAACGGGGTAAAGGGGTACCTTCTTCTTCCTGTGATTGATGCCGCTACGGGTAAAGAAACGGATCGGCTGTATATGCTGGCGGCTACAAAGGTCTTTGTTGATTATTGCCATGTACACACGCCTAGATCGGAAAATGCCGTATGTCCGGCCTGTGGGAAAGAAAGCGGGGTGATTTATGGTTATCCGTATTTTCCTTCGGAAGCAATGGAAGATTACGAGGTGGTCTCCAGAAATCGTTTCGGAATTACCTGTTTGTATTTTTCGAAGCGCGTGTATGAATTATTCAAGGCTGAAAATGTGCGCGGATTTTCACCCGTTCATGGCTTTGATCTCTGCTCACATCCCGGCTAGTAGGTGATTTTAGAGAAATTCATATCCACCTTTTCCTGAATTCCGGGCACCGAACCATGATCTGAGTACTGCCAGATCAACACATCCGGATCGTCGAGTCCACCTACCTGCTTGTTGTAGTTGGCAATCCAGAATTTGTAGCCGGGAAATTTCCCCTTGAACTTCGTGCGGTAAAAATGGTGTGATGTATAGATGACCGGACGCTTTCCGGTGACCTGCTCGACTTGTTTGAGCCAGATCAGCATTCGTTTTCGTAGTTCCGTATCCGAGATCGCCTCTGTTTCGGCGTCCAGCACCGGTGGAAGATCGCTTTGCTGATGCTTGTAGTGAGCCAGAAAATGGTTGGCCTGGGCCAAAGCATCGCTTTTCGGCAAAAAGAAATGATAGGCACCATGAGCAATTCCGAGGCTCAGCGCGCTTTTTCGATTTTCGTCCCAACGCGAATCAACATGCGTGACCCCTTCGGTAGCTTTACAGTACACGAATCCCAGTAGTGAGTCTGAAGAAGTGTGAAAAAGCTCCCAGTCTATCGCACCCTGATGATGCGAGATGTCGATTCCATGACTTGCAAAACCTGCGGGAAGCGGAGGGAGTTCAAGGACGGTGTTCGATCCTCGGTGTCCCCATTTGTAATACAGGAGGGTGAAAAGCAAAAGCAATACGGTAACCGTAATGAGAAAACGACTTTTTGTTTTGCGTTTGCGGGCCATAATGAAAGATACAAAAAAAGCCTTTCGCGAACGAAAGGCTTTGAAAAAGAGTTGGGAAGGTCTTAGGCCATACGCTTCTCACGGATACGTGCCGATTTCCCGGTACGCTCACGGAAATAGAAGATGCGCGCACGACGTACGTGACCTTTCTTGTTAACAGTAATTTCTTCGATGAAAGGAGAACTCATTGGGAAGATACGCTCAACACCAACGTTTCCTGACATCTTGCGAACAGTAAAAGTTTCTGTAGCACCTGAACCTTTGCGTTGCAATACAACGCCCTGGAATTGCTGGATACGTTCCTTGTTACCTTCCTTAATCTTGTACGAAACGGTTACAGTGTCACCACTTTTGAAAGCAGGGAAGTTTTTTACTTCAACCAGTTCGTTTTCAAGTTCTTTAATAAATTCCATGACTCTAAGTTTCTAATTCTATCGCCCAAAACGGGGTGCAATATTACAAATAAATCCGGAGAACATTCGTGAATATGCTAAAAAAATGTAGCGAATGCACGAAAAAAATGGTGCATTCGTGAAAGTATGCCAACTCTCCTGTCGTTCCACAGCACCTGAAATACGAATTTAAGTAACTTTGACAAAAAAATCTGAGATGTCTGTACATAAGAATGTCAAGAAGGTCACTACACACGTGCTTCAGGAAATGAAAAATGCCGGTGAAAAGATCACCATGCTTACCGGATACGATTATTCCATGGCGCGAATCATCGACAAAGCAGGGATTGATGTGATTCTTGTGGGCGATTCCGCTTCGAACGTGATGGCCGGACATGAAACCACCTTGCCGATCACGCTCGATCAGATGATCTATCACGCATCGTCAGTGGTTCGCGGTGTTGAACGCGCGTTGGTGGTGGTAGACATGCCATTCGGTTCGTATCAGGGAAATTCCAAGGAGGCCCTTTCGAGTGCAATCCGGATCATGAAAGAATCCGGGGGACATGCTGTGAAGATGGAGGGGGGAGAAGAGATCCTTGAATCCATTTCACGTATTCTAACGGCGGGGATTCCTGTAATGGGACACCTTGGTTTGACACCTCAGTCCATTTACAAGTTTGGGACATATGTCGTACGGGCACGTGAGGAAGATGAAGCGGAACGACTGGTGAGTGATGCCAAAGCGCTGGAAGCGGTGGGTTGTTTTGCAATTGTACTGGAGAAGATCCCGGCAGATCTGGCGGCTCGTGTTGCGAAGGAAGTGACCATTCCGATCATTGGTATCGGAGCCGGTGGAGGTGTGGATGGTCAGGTGCTGGTGGTACACGATATGCTTGGGATCAACAACGAATTTTCGCCACGTTTCCTAAGGAAATACCACAACCTTTTCCAGGAAATGATGAGTTCTTTTCATCGTTACATTGAGGACGTTCGCACCGGCGATTTCCCGAACGAAGACGAATCGTATTAACATATTGCGGGCATTTTGATGTCCTGACTATTATTTCGTGTCAATTTCCGGCCAACTCCGGGACGGTGTTTACATGTGGAAACTGACCTTACTGCCTTATTTTCAAGGTTTGCCTACGGCCGGATTATTCTTTCGCTGCGTTCTGTTGTCCGCTCGTCATAATTTCCAGGATATAAGATCCCAATTTTGTATCTTCAAAGGAGTCGCGCAGTAATTGCGACAATAAAAAATGAATGGTTATAAACGGATCTTTTTCGTAGGAATCCTTCTGGAAGCAATGGGTGTGATCTTTACGACTGCGCTTGGCGAGAAAATGAAGACCTTCGGAATTGTACTTATTGCGGTGGGCGGACTCCTGTTCATTATGGCAATGGCACAAAAGCGAAAGGAAGAACAGGGATAAGCAGTATCTTTGCGGATAATCCACACGTTCTATGCTCAGTATAAAGCCATTGAATGATCTTTCTGTTCACCTGACTCACCTTGTTCAGCGTCGACTTTGGTTGAAAGTCGTTCTTGGAATGTTTTTGGGTGCCGGTCTGGGAATCTTTTTGAACCCTTCGATGGGATATGTTTCGGAAGAACTGAGCGCAAGCCTTGCACGTTGGTTGAATCTTCCCGGAGAGATTTTTATGAAACTGGTTCAGATGGTCATGATTCCGTTGGTGGTAGCATCCATTATTTCGGGACTGGCAAGTAACGTTTCATCCAATCTTCGCTCATTCGGTTTACGTCTTTTCCTTTATTTCATATTTACCACAGTGGTTGCAATCGGCATTGGTGTCGTACTGGCTTATGTCATGCACCCCGGCGATTACGCAAGAAGTCTGGGCGGGTTTTCCGGAGAAGAAGTGAAGGGTGCTTTGACAAACGGATCTCACAAGTCTTTCGTGAATATTCCCGAATCCATTTCCAATCTGATTCCGGCGAATCCGCTGGAATCTATGCTGACCAGTGAAATGCTGAGTATTGTCATTTTCGCGATCATTCTTGGAATAGCAGTGATGCAGCTTGAGCATAAGGCCGCCAAACCGGTCCTTCGATTGGTAGAGTCGGCACAAAAGATTTGCATGATCGTGATTGGGTGGGCGATGAGACTTGTTCCCTTTGCTGTTTTTGGTTTAATGGCGGCTTTATTGTCTTCCACGGGGATGAGCATTTTTATGGGGCTTGGATATTACATGCTCGTGGTTATCCTTGGGTTAGGGCTGCTGATGGTTTTCTACATGCTCGTGTACCTGGTAGTCATGCGAGAGAACCCACTCGTTTTTATAAAGCGTATTCGTGATCCGTTACTGTTGGCCTTTTCTACTGCCAGTTCGGCTGCTGTGATGCCGCTTTCCATGAAGGTGGCGGACGAAAAACTTGGTGTTTCTTCCCGAATCAGTGATTTTGTGGTGCCGATCGGGGCAACGATCAACATGGATGGGACAGCACTTTATCAGTGCATTACCGTACTTTTCCTGGCGCAGGTTTATGGCGCCGAATTGACCGTCATGAACGTTCTACTGATCACTGTTACGGTCGTTTCAGCTTCGGTAGGAACCCCTGCAATTCCGGGAGGAGGCGTGATTGTATTGACCACCGTATTGAAAAGTACGGGGATTCCCATGGAAGGCTTACTGGTCATCATCGGGATTGACCGAATCCTTGGAATGTTCAGGACAACGGTGAACGTCACTGGAGATCTGACAGCTTCTGTGATCTTTAATAAGTGGTTTGGTCAAAAGGAAGTTGAGACGGTTGAGCAGACAGTGACAAATGGATAAGATGAAAGAACAACTGGAAATTCTTCACGAAGACAACCATACGATAGTTGTGAATAAACGCCCATCGGATATTGTGCAGGGCGACAAAACCGGTGATGAGCCGCTTGTGGAAAAGGTAAAACAGTACATCAAAGTGAAATACGATAAACCGGGAAATGTCTTTTGCGGGGTCGTTCATCGCCTGGATCGTCCAACAAGTGGAGCACTGGTTTTTGCCCGGACCAGTAAGGCCCTGGAACGATTGAATGCTCAATTCCGAGATAAGAGTACTGAAAAGATCTATTGGGCGGTGGTTGAATCCAGGCCGGAAAAGAACAGCGGAACATTGGTGCATTACCTGAAAAAGAATGAAGGACAGAACAAATCCTATGCGCATCCGAATGAAGTTCCGGGTTCCAAAAAAGCTGTACTGCATTATGAGTTGCTGGCTGAATCCGATCGTTATTATTTGTTGCGAATAGAACTTGAAACAGGTCGGCATCATCAGATCCGTTGTCAATTGGCGTCCATGGGGTGCCCGATCAAAGGGGATGTGAAATACGGTGCCCGACGTCCCAACAAGGATGCTTCCATTCATTTGCACGCAAGACAATTGAGTTTTACGCATCCAACAAATGGCGAGCGTATTACTGTAACAGCAACGGTTCCTGAAGATTCCCTGTGGCAGTTTTTTGAATCGGAATTGAGCCGGTGAGAAAACCTTCTGTGACCTGGATAACATTGCTGCTTGACGAGTTCTTTTACTTTTGTCTAAAAAAAGTTATCTATGGAATACACAATTGTAGATGTTCGGACACCGGAAGAATTCATGGGAGGAAATGTTGCGGGGTCCATCAATATACCTTTGCATGAGCTCGTAAGCCGCGAGGCAGAAGTGATGGCATTGAAACAGCCGGTAGTGTTCTGTTGTGCCAGTGGAGGACGAAGCGGTCAGGCGACTCAGAACAGCCGGTAGTATTCTGTTGTGCCAGTGGAGGACGAAGCGGTCA
>JBNKYR010000223.1:0-6381 GCA_050300995.1 Crocinitomicaceae bacterium
ATCATGGCGTTGCTGGTCTGGCTGTTTTCTTCCGGTGGAGAGGAAAAGGATCAGTCGACGGCATCGCGCGAACCTTTTGTTTCAAGTAACTGGACGAAGCGCTTTCAGCTGAAGGATAAGAACCCGTATGGCTTGTATCTTTTTAACGAATTGACACGAGCGCACCTGGATGGTCAGCACGTGATTCGTACGATTGAAGACTGGGATGCATTCGATACGCTGGTCAACGAGCAGAAATCGCGGAAAACGTACCTGTTTGTGGGAAATAACTTCGGACTGGAAGATGAAGAGATCGACACGATCATGGTGCGATTGAATGAAGGGTCGGATTTCCTGATCAGTTTTAACGACATGACGGACAACCTTTATGATCGTTTGCTGGAGGGGGTTTATTTTGAATTTGATTACTCGGAAGGGGTCAACGTTTTCACCGACTCCAATAAATATGAGATGATCCACCTTTTCCAGAATGATACCATTGCGATTGACTGGAAAGCATTTTCGGTGGATGATACGCTTCGTTGCCGAACCCTGTCCTCATTCATGGAAATGAGCAATTTCCTGCGGATTCCCGTGGGTAAAGGAAATCTTTACCTGCATGCCAACCCGAACATGTTCTGTAATTTTCAGGTGCAGCGTCCGGACGGTTTCCGGTATTCGGAATATGTGTTGAGTGCGTTGCCGGAAAATCGCGATATCTATATTCTTGAACTCGGGCGTTTGTCGGACAACTACGGGAATTTTGATGTTGATGAGCAGGAAGGTGCCGGAGAGAAAAGGGACGACAGTTATTTTCAACTGATCTTTCGAACACCGCAATTCCTGACAGCGCTGCTTCTCAGTATCGGAGGGCTGTTGCTGTTCGTTATTTTTCGGGCAAGACGGACGCGTCCGGTGGTGCCATATGTTCCCAAAAAGAAGGACATGACCATGGCGTTTGCCGAAACGATCACATCCATTTATTTCTCCAAGCGAAACCCGTATGGTTTGTTACAGGTACAACGCAAGAATTTCTACGCTACGGTTCAAAAACATTTCTTCGTAGACCTCAACCGCCGCGATGGGGATAAGTCCGTTCTGGTTCTCGCAGAAAAGAGCAACCGCCGTTTCGAAGAGATCAAATCCCTGTTGGACGGTTTGGAAACCAAAGAAGCATTTTCAGTTACGGAGCCGTATGTGGCAGAGATGCAGAAGAGGATTCATGAATTCTACAGAAGCACCGGTGTAATCTCGGACGAAATGCGGAAACGTGTGGAACATCGCGATATGGTCTTCCGACGCTCGATCTGGTTGCCGGTTCTTTTGATCAACGCCGGTATTTTCGCCATTATTCTCGGAACCTATTACCTTGTGGGTTCAATCGGTGTCGGAATTACGCTTTGGCCGGTCGGAATCTTGTTGCTCTTTCAGGGAATTGTGCGTATTGTCAATCCGTATATGAAGATCACCAGGGACGAGATGACGTATTACCAGCTTCCTTTAGGTAAGAGAACCTATAAACGAGAAGACCTGCAATCGGTGGAATTGCGACGCAGGGGCGTCATTTTCCACTTTGCGAATAGCAAACATCAGATTATCAATTACTGGGACATGAGTTCGTTTGACCGGAAACAGTTCAAACAATGGTTGTCCAAACTTAATACCTTGAAGCTATGATGAATGAAGAAAACGAAAACAATGAGGCACAGGGGCAAACGCCGCAGGACAACGAGGCGATGAAACCAGAGGAGCAAAATGCGGAAACACCCAGGCAACCGGATTACGCTTCTTACATGCCGGATCAAAGTACTCCGGTACCGCCTCCTGCTGCACCAACACCTGAGCCTGCAGCCCAAAGTACGGCTGCACCTACGCCGTCGGCTTATTCGTTCGAGCGCAGGAACTCGGACTTGGTTTGGGTGGCCCAAAAGGTCAGCGATGTGCGATCGGAACTTGCCAAATATGTGATTGGTCAGGCGCAGATGGTGGACCTGTTGTTGGCAGGGATCTTTGCAAACGGCCATGTATTGCTTGAAGGGGCACCTGGGGTCGCGAAAACCTTGTCAGCCAAGGTACTTTCCAAATCGCTGAATGTCCATTTTTCGCGGATTCAGTTCACGCCGGACATGATGCCTTCCGATGTGATCGGAACGTCGGTGTTCAACATGAAGGACGCCAAATTCTCTTTCCGTCAGGGACCGATCTTCGCGAATATCGTGCTCATCGACGAAATCAACCGTGCACCGGCCAAGACGCAGGCAGCATTGTTCGAGGTGATGGAAGAGCGCCAGATCACTTACGATGGGGTAGAATATCCAATGGCTTTCCCATTTCTGGTTATCGCGACGCAGAACCCGATCGAACAGGAGGGAACCTATAACCTTCCGGAGGCACAATTGGACCGTTTCCTGTTCAAGATCAAAATCAACTATCCGGAGCTGGAAGAAGAAGAAGAGATTCTTCACCGCTATAAAAATCAGGTGCGAACGCCAAGTCTGGACGATGTCAAGCAGGTTTTCACGGCAGATGAAATCCACAAGATCCAGTCGGCTGTAGAGAAGGTGATCGTGGAAGACAACCTGGTGAAGTATATTGCAGCCATTACACACAAGACGCGAAACCACGGGAAGATTTATCTCGGGGGATCACCGCGTGCCTCCCTTTCGATCATTAAATCGGCGAAGGCAGTTGCTGCCATTCGCGGTCGTGATTTTGTAACACCGGATGATATTCAGTACGTGGCGAAGCCGGTATTGAATCACCGACTGATTATGACTCCGGAAGCCGAAATGGAAGGATACACCACGGAGGATGTGATTCAGGAAATCATTCAAACCCTCGAAGTGCCGAGATAAGGTGGGTGTACTGAAGAACATATATCTCACGCGCTGGTTTTTCCTGCTCTTTGCGAACGTTGTGGTCGACTACGTTTTGTCGTACAGCGTCTCCTGGATGTACTTTGTAGCCAACGTCGAGTTGGCCGCATTGATCGGGTTGACTTTGCTGGATGTTTTGCTGGTATTCAGTCAGCGAACACCGCTGAAGGTAGAAAGATCGGTGATTTCGCGCTTGAACCTGGGAGACCAGAATCCCGTTCATCTCACGATAACGAATCAAACAGGACAGCGCATTAATTTTTCGATGATCGAGGGTTATCCGACGGAAATGCAGGACCGTTCAACGGTATTACGTGGTGTTCTTCGTGGACATGGCAGTATGACTTTTGATTACGTGTTCGTTCCCAAGCGCCGTGGAGAATACGAGTTCGGAGATGTGTTCATTATTATGCGTTCCACGTTCTTTCTTGCGTCCAGAAGGATAGAGATTCCTTTGAAGCAAACGGTACATGTTTATCCGTCCGTATTGCAGATGAAAAAGTACGAGTTGCTGGTATTTCAACAGCAAAAGACGAGTGCCGGGATCAAGAAGATCAGACGTTTGGGGAACAACAGTGAATTCGAGCAGATCAAGAATTACGTGCAGGGGGATGAACTCAAGACCATCAACTGGAAAGCCACGAGTCGTCGGAATGAGCTAATGGTTAACCAGTACCAGGAAGAGAAATCACAGAACATCTATTGCATTATCGACAAAAGCCGAAACATGCAAATGGAATTCGACGGTTTGTCTATGCTGGATTATTCGATCAATGCCACGCTGGTACTTTCCAATATTGCACTGAAAAAGGGCGATAAGGCCGGATTGATCACTTATTCGGATAAGATCGGGACCATGTTGGCTGCGGAACGTTCGGGGCATCAGATGCGTCGGATCCATGAAGCGCTTTACAACCAACGGACACTCTACAAGGAAGGAAATTTTGAATTGTTGTATCAATCCATTCGAAGGACGGTCAATTCGCGTTCCTTACTGGTTCTGTTCACGAATTTTGAAACGGAGTTCTCTATGCGTCGCGCTATCCCTTACTTGCGACGATTGAATCAGAAACACGTCCTTATGGTAGTGTTTTTTGAAAACAAGGATTTACAGGAGCTGGCTTACCAGCCATCGACCAATATCCGGGAGGTTTATCAGTCGGCTGTTGCAGAACGAATGATCTCGGTAAAGTCGCGGATTGCCCAGGAATTGCGTCAAAACGGAATCCAAACGGTGCTTACGCTGCCAGAACATCTTTCGATCAATACGATCAATAAATACCTTGAGTTAAAGGCAAAAGGTGCGATCTAGAATTTGGACTTGCGCTTGGTGCCTGTGTAGTTGGTGAATGAGTGTGTCAACTGGTGACCGTCGCCATCTTTCAATACAATAACATATGTACTTTCGGGAAGCGAACGGGAATTAATGGTAACTCTGTTGTATCCCGGGCGCAGGGTCACGTGCTCCTCAAAGCGCATATTTCCCGACATATCCAGGATTTGAAGTTCACCGCGTGACGCGTTGAGCGCCGTGCAGGAGACGATAATTTCTCCTTTTGCAGATTTGGATTTCGGGATCAGGAACAGGTTGCTGAGTGCAGGATGTGAAACCGCCGTTTCGGCCATCACTTCTTTCAGGCCGTTGTGGTCTACACGAACAATTCGAAAATGTTCTTCGACTCCTTCGGTCATGTTGATTTCCGAGATCATATACGTGTGTTGCTGCGCATGATTGGCCAGCGAAGGAACCTCGTCAACAGCGGTCCATGTTTCTTCATCGAGTGATTTTTCGATCAGAAAGGACTTGCCTCCTATTTCACGGTTTACAAGCCATTTGAAATGTACGATGTTGCTTGCGGGCGTTGCGGTCATTTCGACAAAGTCGATAGCAGATTCAAGGTTTGCATCGGTTCGGGCGATGCCAGAGAAGGGGATGATCAGAAGGATCATAAGTCGGATGGAAAATCGAAGTAGCATGGCAGTAGTTTTTGTGTGATTCAAGGAACTATATAGAAGTTAGGGAAGTTTTTGCGATGTTTTCCCGTCAGATGAACCAACGCCATTCAATTTTGAATAAATCACCAATCTGAATGAAAATCACTATGCATGCACAAGAAAAAAGTGCAGCTAAACCGTTTTTTTGGCTAAATGATGAAAATTTGACTTAGGCGTAATTTTTGTAGCTCAGCACCTCAACAAACCAACACCATGTACATCCGGCTTATTTTCCTTCTTCTGTTGTCTGGCTCGTGTAGCTTGGCACAGAAGCCATTGAAGACCATTGTTGCAGAGCGCAATATCCCGAAAAATGAACTGAAAGTACTGATTGATAAATCGGACTATACGCTTTCGGTTTACCACAAAACCGAGAAGCTCATTTCATACCCCTGTGTCTTCGGCTTTAACGCCGTGGATGATAAACATCAGGAGGGAGATGGCTGCACACCTGAGGGAACATTCGGGATTCGAAGCAAGTATGCGCATAAGTCCTGGTCGTATTTCATCTGGATCGACTATCCAAACAAAGAATCGTGGCGGCGGTTTAATGCCCGGAAAGCAGATGGTACGATCGATAAAAATGCCAGGATCGGTGGTGAAATTGGTATCCACGGTGTGCCGGAAGGAATGGACGACATGATCGCCAATCGTACGAACTGGACACTGGGCTGTATTTCACTTACCAATAAAGATATCACAGACCTTTACCAGTCGATCGGCGACAGAACAATGATAGAGATCGTGCCTTAGTACGTCACGAAATGATACTCGATGAGATTTCCGTTACCGTCGTACCGTCGGAATTTTGATTCATCTTTCTGGAGCATCACAATCTCGTAGTCGTCGAAAGATCCATCGTTATTGGTGACAAGTACGCGCGATTTATCCTTATTGAACACCCATCCGCCATCAATGCTGCTTTGAATTCCGAAGAGTGCTCCGTTCACCGTAATCGTGTTGTTATCCCGGATGATCACATCCGTTACAATGTTGAGTGCGGTGATATCCGACCCATTTGAAGTGATGGTCACCGTTTTCCAGTGGTTTACCAGGCGGGACTTTTTACTGGACATAGAAGGGCTGCCTTCTTCATATTTGCTGCAGGAAACAAAAAGAAGTGCGACAAGAGGTAGAAAAAGGAGGAAGGTGGATAGAGGTCGTTTCATAGAATTGAATGTTTTATGCAAGTTATTGATTAATCGAATATTCCGTGCAGATCCTATGAGATTTTTCAGCGTGAAACGCCGGATGTCAGCGGATACCGGAATAAAGCTATCTTTGTTTTCTGGCTTCTGCTAACAAAACAGAGAAAGCATGGAAAAAGATCAGGAACTGAAAGAACGGAGAGAAGTATCCCTGCTGGGGGGAGGTGAAAAGCGAATTGAGAAACAGCATTCACAAGGGAAGCTTACCGCAAGGGAGCGTATCACGTTATTGCTGGATGAGGGATCCTTTAATGAGATCGGTCAGTTTGTTGAGCACCGCGCAACTTCTTTCGGTTTGGACAAGAACAAGATTCCGGGTGATG
>JBNKYR010000224.1:0-6381 GCA_050300995.1 Crocinitomicaceae bacterium
ATTTTACCAACGTAAAATGTTCGCGAAGCAGAATCAGATCAACCAGATAAAAATTGAAAACCAGCGTAAATTGATCAAGGCGGAGATCGATACAAAGGAGCGGGAGCAGAAGAGAATTGCTCAGGAATTGCACGACGATATCGGTGCATCACTGAGTTCTATGCGCTTTATCGTAAGTTCACTTGATCATTCTCTGGAAGGGGTAAAGGAGTTGGAGGAGACTCTGGCGCGGACTACTCAAAAAGTACGACAAATCTCCAATGACCTCTTGCCACATGTGCTTTCCGAGTTGGGAATTAAGGATGCTTTGGCTAATTTAATTGACCAGTTGAGGATAATTCCCATCGACTTTTCGTATACTTCAGATGATAAAGACTACAATGTGATCATGGAAAAAGATGAGCAACTGGCACTTTTCCGTGTTGTACAGGAGTTGATTAACAACATTATGAAGTACGCAGAAGCCAAGCATGTGAATATTGAGTTGATGCAAACCGAAGATCAGCTGATACTCAGTATTTCGGATGATGGAAACGGAATTATCCCGGAGCAGGATACCCGAAAACATCCGAGAACACTTGGCTTGAAGAATATTCAAAGCAGAATAGAATATGTTGGGGGAAGCATAAAGAGGGAGCGTAACGCCCAGCAAGGAACCACAGTCACCATAATAAAACCACTAAGATGAAATCAGTTACTATTGGAATCGCAGAAGATCAGGAGATCTATCGCAACGGGCTGGTAAGCATGCTGAACGGTGTAGACAATTTTAAAGTATCCATCGTGGCCGGCGACGGGAAGGAGTTGTTGCTTAAAATGAAAGGCAATGAACCGGACGTCGTACTGCTTGATTACCGCATGGGCGGACTCAACGGTGTGGATACCGCTAAAAAGATCTACCGTCGCCATCCCAATGTTCGCGTTTTGATCCTGTCGATGTATGATGCCCACGAGTTCGTGATCCGTGCGATCGAGAACGGGGTATGCGGATACATTACCAAAGACGACGATCCGAAAGAGATCATTACAGCTATCGAAAGTGTTATGAGCACCGGCTACTACCTCAATGACCGTACTTCACGCATTCTCATTTCGCGCATGGTGAAGTCCGGGCAGGTACAGCCGAAGTTCGAAACAAACGAAGCCCAGTTCTCTAACATTGAAATCGACGTTATCCAGTTGATCTGTCAGGAGTATTCTACCAACGAGATCTCCAAGAAATTGTACAAAAGCAAGCGTACCATTGACGGACATCGCGCAAGCATCATGAAAAAGATCAATGCCAAGAATGTGACCGGCATTGTGATGTATGCTGTTAAGAACAATATTGTCCAGCTCTGATATTCGATAGATCCATAATCCGGCACCGGGAAATGTATTCAATTCCGATCCGGATTATGGGTTTTATCTGCACACACCAATCAAGCGTGTAAATCCGATACTTAGTTCAGGTTCGAAACCGTAGAAAAGGTCTTTGCGATTCCGGGGATTGAACCTGGCGCGATCCAGGGTGAAATAGTACGGTGTCTTGATGCCGTAAAAGAGCGTTGTTTTACCGGTGATACGAATCGTATGAAACAGGTTTAGTGTCACACCTCCTGCAAAATGCTGTATATCGTAATGACGCAGGGTTTCTCGATGTGTTTCTTTTGACCGGTAATACACACCAACCTCGTTTAGAGTAAAGGCTGCTTTAAACAAAGCGTTGATGCGAAACCCGTGTATTCCACCAAATTCCCAGAAGTAACCAATACCGGTCTGAATTCCGACAAATTTTCCCTTCACTGAATAATCGAGCAGTTCGTAGCTGGTGGTCGTATCAGAGATGCTCCATTCGATGCCGGGATAAGGTGATTGAATTCCTCCGGAGCTGTAAAGTAGGTTGGTATCGTGCAATACCATGGTTGATCCTGCCCCACCCGAATAAATGCCTGCACTCAGCATAAAATGGTTTTTGAAAGCATAATGAAGGTTGGAGGTGAGATTGAGGTTCAGAAAACGTGAACTGACATTGAAGTCGATCCGCTTTTGTGCATGAGGGTAAAGCATCCAGCCGCAGCAGCACAGTAGAAGTAGTATTCGCATAGCGCCAGGTTTTAGCTGATAACGGAAAATGATGGGGATTTGTTGTAATACTCCGATGCGGCTTACGGAGCATGCAAACGATGCCAGGAGGGATCACGAAATAAGATTCTCCAGTCGGTTGAAGAAATCTTCCTTTCTCCTTCTTGCGATCGGGATGATGGCGCCGTCTTCCATAATGATGTTTTCACCTTCGAATGTTGAATATTGCTGAACAAATTTCATGTTCACCAAATGTGATTGATGAACCCGGAAGAAAAGTGATTCCGGAAGTAAGGCCTCGTATTCTTTCATGGGCTTTGAAGCAATGACACTTTTTCTGTTTAACAAATGCAGCGTCGTATAGTTTCCGTCCGCCTCACATCGTATGATCTCGTCTACGCGCACATACGTTGTACAGCCACTGTTTCGAACGATGACTTTCTTGTGTTCATCACTTTTGCCAAAGTTCTCCAGAATAGTCTTGAGCTCGTTGCGTGATACATAGCTGCGATCGGATTTATCCGTTACCTTATCAATGGCCTCTTTCAGATGGTGATTTCCAATGGGCTTCAACAGGTAGTCAAGCGCATTGTAGCGAAATGCTTTAACGGCATATTCGTCATAGGCGGTGATGAAAATGACCTGAAAACCGGAGGTGTCCACTTTTTCCAGGACATTGAAACCGCTGCAGTCGGAGAGGTTAATGTCGAGCAAAACAAGATCAGGGGCCTGTGTATTGATTACGTCAACCGCAGTTTCAACGGAGTAACCTTCGCCTACCACATTCAAATGCCGGAAGTTTGAATCGATCACTCGTTTCAGATTGCGGCGAACATGGGGTTCATCATCTATTATAACAGTGCGTATCATACCTTATTGATTACTAATTTACAAAGCCGGAAACGTAAGTTCAACTCTTGTCCCTGAGGGATTTCCTGTTTCATCCTTCAAGTCCGTTATTTTTAACGAAAATTCTTCTCCGAGTTCAGTCCTGTACAATTCCATCCGGTCTTCAGTAATGGACATCGCCATAGAGTCTCGTTTGAGGTTTTTACTGGCCTTGATCTTCATGGCATTTTCCCTGCCGATTCCGTTGTCTTCGACGACACATAACAGGTTGTCTTTTTCGAGCGTCATGCGAATCATCAATCTTCCCTTCCCCTTTTTTGATGCAAGCCCGTGAATGATGGCATTTTCGACATAGGGTTGAATTACCATGGATGGAATTTCCACGTAATCGGTATCCAGGTTCGGATCGACTTCTATACTGTATTCGAATTTATTTGAGAACCGGAGTTGTTCCAATCCTACGTACAAATGAAGCATTTCAATTTCCTCGTTCAGCTTGATCCGTCGATGCCTGGAGTTTTCGAGCACTTTGCGGATAAGATGTGCGAAATTCACAATGTATTCCGAGGCTTTTTCGGGGTCAGAATCGTTTACCGCTGTCTGGATGGCACTCAATGTATTGAAGGTGAAATGCGGATTCATCTGCGCTCTCAGTGCTTTTAATTCGGCTCTTACAGCGATCAGTTTTTGTTGTTCTAGCATTCGGGTATGCTCCGCCTTTTTCTCACGTCTTTTTTCCCGCATGCGAAAGAGAAGAAAGACTCCAACCAGGATCAGGAGAACAATCAATGTAGCGAACCACAGAGTTTTCCAGAAGGGCGGATGGATGACAAACTGCATGATTTCGGCTTTGGACCATACACCGTCTTCATTGGCGGCTTGCACTTCCAGCGTGTAATTCCCCGGTGCCAGGGAAGGATAGCGAACGGTACGGGAGGTGGTCTCAATCCAGCTGTCGTCGATACCGGTCATTCTATACCGGTATTTCACATGGCCGCAATTTCGATACGACATGCCGGTAAAGGAAATGGCAAGGGAATTCTTTGAATGAGGGAAATCGTAGCTCATCTCCTTGTTTAAGGGTTCTTCATTGATGGTGATTTCATCAATGGATAATCGGGGAGGAGTCAGGTTTCTTTTTAAGTGATGCTTGTTGAACTTTGCTACACCACTATTCGTGGCAACCCAAACAATGTTCTTCCATACAATAGTTCCATTTACTTCGATACCCGGAAGCCCGTGTTTTTCGGTGATTTGTTGAATGCTGTATTCTCCGGTTGCATTACGGACGAGGTGATTTAACCCGGTAGGAGTGGAAATCCAAATCTCCTGGTCTGCATCTATGAAAATGTCACGAAGCAGATCATTTGTCAGACCATCTTCGCGAGTAATTGTTCGTATGCCTTTTTGATCCCAGCTAACCAGGCCTTTTCCTTTGGTTGCAAACAACAATGTACCGTCATCCAATTGATCGATGTCTTCCACCCGGAAGGCAAAAAGAGGTGTGGCCCCGGCCATCGATTCTAATCCTTTCTTCGTATAGCGGAAAAGACCATCATTGCTTCCTGCCCAGATAGTTCCCATCTGATCCTTAAAAACCGTATTGAAACGGAGTGATTCATGATAAATGACGGTATCGGATTCGGACATTCGCCAAAGTCCGTTGGCCCGGGCTTCCCACAGGTAACGTCCGTCTCGAAGGAGTACGTCAAGGTATGCCGGACGCTTCCATTTTGTATTTTGTCGAAAGCGCAGTTCCTGGATCAATTGTCTGGTTTCCTGTCTTCGTTCACTGACTGCTGAAGGAATCCGGCTTGTGCTCAGACGAAAAACCTTTCCGCCAAAAGAGCAGGCATAGCTGTTTTGATGCTCATCCATGTAGAGTTCGGATACCCGGTTGGTCAGTTCGTCCTGTCCCAGTTTGAAGACTTCCACATCCGGGTTGGGCAGATAGTATACACCGCTGTTTTGAACTGCAAGCCAGATGGCCCCGGTTTTATCTTTGTAAATGTCGGATACATTCTTGTCAGAGTAAAGATGACGGAGCGCTGCTTCACCACTAAAAAATGCATCAATGTTACGGTAGATTTGTATCCCCCGATCATACAGTGCCAACCAAAGGCGTCCCTGATTGTCTATGTGAGCACTGTTTAGTTTGACGTCCAGCAGCGTTGTGCGCAGATGCCCGTTATAGTGACAGACATTTCCCCCGATCCCGAAAAGGAACTCGTTGTCTGAGATCAGGTATTGGTATATGTTCAGGTCTTTATCGCGGTTCGAGGCGTAGCAAATCGTGTCCCCCAGAAAAAGGTCAAAGTTGTGGTTGTCTTCCCCTGTTTTTAGTGCTGAATAAATGATCAATTCCTTTTTTGCCCGGTAAAAGGAAACGTTTCCCGGATCCGGATGTTTTTTTTGAAGATCGCCGTTCTTTGAAATGGCAATGAATCCATAGCGCCTTCCGGCTAGTACCATATTTCCATGGGCATCGATCGAAATATCTTTAACCCACTCATCCGGCAAGGCTTGCTTTAATTGCCTATTGTAGGCAAAAGGATGAATTTGCCCGTTATCAAAATAGCATAGTCGGCCGTTGTATGGAAGGAACCATATTCTACCTGAACCATCTTCATAGATGTGAAAGACGGTATTGTCCGTGAGCCCGTCGTTTGTGGTGAAATTTTCGAATTCATAGCCGTTGAAACGCGATACTCCTGCGTCTGTGCAGAACCACATATATCCTTTGCTGTCCTGATGGGTTTCATATACTTCCGTGCTTGGCAGACCGTTCTCCGTATCGTAGCGAATGTGCCGGAATGTGATTTCCTGAGCTTCACAATGAATAATGAACAGTGCAAACAGTAAAAGCAGAAAGGAACAATTTCTTGTAAGTGCACAAATCATGCGTTCTTTTTCAGTATTCAAATATACCCAAAAAGCACCCCATCACGATGGGGTGCTTCTGAACAGGCATCCGTTTCCGGATCAGTGTTTAATGATCTTTTTCGTGATGACCATGCCGTTCACATTTGTTTTCACGAGGTAAACCCCATTCGGTTGACCAGTGATGTCAATACTTGCTTTCGGTGAATCACTTTGCTGGCTCAGCACTTGTTTTCCAACCAGGTCGTACACTTCAATTGTGGCGTTGGTCTCGAGATTCCTGAACTCCACCGTAAACCGACCGTTATTGGGGTTGGGGTAGATTCTCAAATCGCCATTTTGGTGTTGTTCCGATGTTTGTTGTCGGGATGTATTTGGGTCGTTCGGGATTTGTAAGTATGCCCCATTGCAGGTCATTTGAGGATCAATACTTGCGTTAAAGTGACCGCCGGCTTCAGCCATGAATCCTGCTTTAAGTAGGATATTATTTCCGGCGGTCAATTGAACGTCTACTTCACTTCCTGCCACAAACAGATTGTTCCCTGCTTCAATGGTCTGCCCATAATAGGCATATTCATTGTAAAGGTC
>JBNKYR010000225.1:0-6367 GCA_050300995.1 Crocinitomicaceae bacterium
ATCACTTGGTAAACCGTGCACGACTTGCTCATTTACAGAAATCAGCAAAGTACTCGGACAGCCGTAAAGCCCTTTGAATCCGGGAATTGCTCCCTGCGAAATGATGTATTCTTCCGCCATTGCGTCCAGTTGCTTCCCGGTGACGCCCACACCAATTACTTTGGCTACTTCACCCAGGGTACGACTGACAACCAGAGCGGCTTCGCGCATGGTTTCAATCTCTTCGGCTGTTTTGTAGATGATCATATTCCTGTTCAGAAAACTCATTGGACGGCAAAGATAGTGATAATCCGAACGTCAGACAGTGTCTGTTTTCCTCTGAGAGTTATGGGAGATCTGTTTCTGCTTCAATGAAAAAGGCACCGGGATTCCCGATGCCTTTCTATTTCTTCGATCTTTTTTCGATTTAAGCCAGTACCTCACGTACTTTGTCCGCAGCTTCCTGCAGCAATACCACCGAGTGAACGTCCAGTCCTGAATCTTCGATCAGTTTCTTTGCTTCTTCAGCGTTGGTTCCCTGCAAACGAACGATCAACGGAACAGGGAAGTTTCCAAAGTTCTTGTAAGCGTCAACCACTCCCTGCGCCACACGGTCGCAACGAACGATTCCCCCGAAGATGTTGATCAGGATCGCTTTCACGTTCGGATCCTTCAGGATGATGTTGAATGCTTTTTCCACACGCTCTGCATCGGCTGTACCTCCTACATCAAGGAAGTTGGCAGGATTTCCGCCGGAAAGTTTGATGATGTCCATGGTAGCCATCGCCAGACCGGCTCCGTTTACCATACATCCTACGTTTCCATCCAGTTTTACGAAGTTCAGACCGGCTTCACCAGCTTCTACTTCGGTTGGATCTTCTTCTGTTTTATCACGCATCGCTGCATAATCCGGGTGACGGAACAAACCGTTGCCGTCCAGTGTTACCTTGGAATCTACTGCTACGATCTTGTTATCGGATGTCTTGAGAACCGGGTTGATCTCAAACATAGAAGCATCGCATCCTTCATAGGCTGCGTAAAGCGCCGGTACGAATTTGGTCATTTGCTTGAATGCTTCACCGGAAAGTCCCAGGTTGAATGCGATTTTACGCGCCTGGAAGCCCTGAAGTCCTACTCGCGGATCAATTTCTTCCTTGAAGATAAGGTGGGGTGTCTTCTCGGCAACGGCTTCAATGTCCATTCCACCTTCCGTAGAGTACATGATGATGTTGCGTCCACGCTCACGGTCGAGCAATACCGACATATAGAATTCGGATGGTTCGCTTTCTCCCGGATAGTACATATCCTCTGCGATGAGCACCTTGTTCACAAGTTTTCCAACGCCGTTGGTTTGTGCTGTAACGAGGTGACCTCCGAGAATTCCTTTTACTTTATCTTCTACTTCATCGATGCCTTTGGCAAGTACCACACCATGTGATCCTGTTTCTTCGATGGTTCCTTTACCACGTCCACCAGCATGGATCTGCGCTTTAACGACGTACCATTCGGTCCCTGTTTCGGCGCTGAGTTCTTTGGCAGCACTCACGGCATTTTCAACTGCGTCTACCACCCGTCCTCTCTGGATAGCGACACCATAACTTTGCAAAATTGATTTTCCCTGGTATTCGTGTAAGTTCATCTTAGCTGAATTTTGAGCGTTAAAATTAACAGGATTTATCGACCCTGCCAGAACGGAGACGATGAAATTTTGAGTTTTTTTTCACGAACTTTTACGCTATCCGATGGTTCTCAGGGAAAAGAAGTGGTACGCAGAGATTCTGTTCCGTAAGAAATACGTACCAATCCTTTCTAAACGGACCAAAGGAATACCAGCCGGAACCAATGACCGGTGATCGCCGGTAAGCGATCAGGATCGGTGATTCTTCCAGCTGCTCGTAATTTCCTGTGAAGCGTATTCTTCGGCATTACGTTCCTTAATGGAGCTCCACAAGCGTTCGATTCCGTGGCGCAATGCACGTTGTTCTTCTTCCATGGCAGTATACATTACACGAGGATCCTGGAAGTAAGTTTTTACAAAGTTCGTATCGAAATCTCCGGAGATAAAGGCTTCATGACGCAGTACGTATTTACCGAAATCAAGCGTTGTGCTCAATCCTGAGATCTGGTAATCGTCGATGGCTTCGATGGTACGGCGGATGGCTGATTCACGGTCCTTCCCCCAAACGACCAGCTTGGCAATCATCGGATCGTAAAAGATCGGAATATCCATGCCCTCTAAAAAGGCATCGTCCACACGTACACTGCGCCCGCTTGGAATGCGGTAGCGACGAAGTGTTCCGATATCCGGTGTAAAGCCGTTCAGGGTGTCTTCTGCATAAACGCGCACTTCAATGGCGTGTCCGTGAATAGACAGTTCTTCCTGTTTCTTTGGCAATTGTTCACCGCGTGCTACTCTGATCTGCCATTCAACAAGATCGAGACGGGTAATTTCTTCGGTCACCGGATGTTCTACCTGCAAACGTGTGTTCATTTCCAGGAAGTAGAATTTGTGATCCGCATCCAGAAGGAATTCAACGGTACCAGCTCCTTCGTAGTTGCAGGCTTTACACACATTGATAGCAGCCGCTCCCATTTGCTCGCGCAACTCTGGGGTCAACACAGAACTTGGCGCTTCTTCGATTACCTTCTGGTGGCGGCGCTGAATTGAGCACTCACGTTCGAAGAGATGTACCACATTTCCATGGCTGTCTGCAAATACCTGGATCTCGATGTGACGGGGTTTGGTGACAAATTTTTCTACGAAGCAGGCATCATTCCCGAAAGAAGAGCGTGCTTCATTTTGTGCAAGGCGCATTTGTTCTGCGAGATCTTCCGCACGTTCTACAAGTCGCATTCCTTTTCCACCACCTCCGGCAGAAGCCTTGATGAGCACAGGATAACCGATTTCCGCGGCAATGCTTTTGGCTTCTTCTACATCATTTACCGGTTTATCGATCCCCGGAACGAGCGGAACATCAAATCCTTTAACTGCTTGTTTCGCACTGAGTTTATCCCCCATGATCTCCATCGCTTCAGGAGAAGGGCCAATGAAGGTAATTCCTGCTTCTTTTACTTTACGCGCAAATTCTGCATTCTCAGAGAGGAAACCATAGCCTGGATGGATGCCATCGACTCTCAGTCGCTTGCAGTGTTCAAGGATCACATCCTGACGCAGATAACTTTCCGAAGACGGACTTGCTCCCAGGTATACGGCTTCATCTGCTTCCAGCACATGCGGAGCAGATTGATCAGCATCGGAATACACGGCAACGCTGGCAATTCCCATTTTTTTCAGGGTTCGTATAACTCTTCGGGCAATTTCGCCTCGGTTCGCAATCAGGACTTTCTTCATACTCAAAAGGTTGAACGTCCAAAGAGGACGGCATCGTGCGAAAATACCAATTTTTCACGGTTTGGTATCGATCAGGGAAGTGGATTTGTTTCCTCCGGATCGGTGGCTACCGGCTTCTGTTCGATTTTCGGAACCGGTGTCTGGCGGCGTTTACGCTTGATCGGATAGCGCTTGTTTCCTTTCTTGCGGAAGATGTCAAGGAAATACTGGATGGCTTTGAAATCATGGATCTTGTGAAAATCTTCCTTGTAGTATAAACCGCCTCCCTGCGTGAAGGAACCTTGTTCTTCACTCTGGATGATCGTTTTGTCATTGGAAGTGTTGAAAATGTTCACACGGAACGTTCCACTTTCGTTGAGCAGGTATTCAAGGTTCACATCTCCAATGATGGAGTTTTCATTTCCGCTGGCATCTTTCCGGTTCTCTACACCAAAGCTTCCGGACAGGATCAGGCGGTCGTTCAGGAACCCTTTCGATACACCGAATTCGTACGTGTTGTCACCGGTGAGCTGATCGGAATCCATATTTACGTTCATTGTATAATCATCGGAAACCTTGGCCAGTACAGCATTGATCTGATTGGCGACGAGGTCCATGGCGGTATTTCCTCCTGAAAGTGCTGTGCCCGAAAGCGGCTGGAAGCGCTTCCAGAGGATCAGTGAGAAGAACTGACGGCTGAGTTCGTCGGGATCGTTCTTGATGCGGGTGATGACAGACTTCGCGACTTCATCGGCATTTGGCGCTTCGAGGTCAAAACCAATGGTCGGCTTGTTCATGGACTCTGTCAGATCGAGATAACAGTAGACTTCCTGGTGCGCGCCACTGCCGGATCCGAACTGATCATTGGTGGCCGCTGCAATGTTGGCGTTGACCTTGTAATAGGTTCGCATGTTGAGGTAGGCATCGTACGGATCTCCGGTCCAGCTGATGCTTCCGCCTTCTTTGATATAGAATTTTTCTTTCACGATCCCCATGGCGAAATCATAGACCCCGTCCGTGACGGTATAAACTCCGTTCATGGTCACGTCGCCGATGTTGTTGAGCGAAATGTCGATGTCGCCTTTTCCATGCGCGGTGATCTCGTCTTCCAGGGCTTCGTTAAAGATGATCTTCACTTCGGCATCCCGGGTTACATGGAAATTGAGGTTCAGGTCGACACCGGTGAAATCGATCTTTGGTTCCGTCAGATCAATGGTGGTATCGCGGTCGATGAAAACGATAAAATCTTCTTCTTCGATCTCTCCGACACCGTACATAGGGATGTTGATCTTGGTTCCTTTGCGCGTTTCCAGGTCCACAGAGATCTCGAGGTTGTCGGTGTATCCAAAGATGTCGATAACACCGCGGGCGTATCCGGTACCGTAGTAAAGGTCTCCGGGTTGGTATTGCGAATTCAGCACGAGAAACTTGTCGAGTGGTTGTACCAGCCATGGCTGCAACGGGTCTTTGTTGAAGGCGTCGTCTTCCAGGTCAAACATCAGGTCAAAGTTGAAGTCCTGGAAATTATCGTGGTAGATCGATCCGATGAGCAATCCGGCGTTACCGTCTTCGTCAAATACCGGGATACCGTTGATGTAAAAACCGTATTCATCCGCACTGATCGGGCCTTCGATTCCGAAGTGAGTTCCCAGCAGGTCAACTTTGGCCGATCCTCCAAGCAGGTGAACGGTTCCGTCCAAAACAGGGCGATCCGGTGTCCCGGATACTTTCAGCGTTCCGTTCAGCAATCCCCGGATTTCCGACATGACTTCCGGGTTCATGAAGGCGTTGGTAAACTGAATGTCGGTATACTCAAAGAAGAGGTTGAAATCGAGGTTGTCTTTTTTGCGTAACGGATAGTAGTCACCAATGAAGTCGAAGGTCTGGTTGCCTTTGTAGATCAGGTCGCCCTGAAGGGCAAGGCTGTGACTACTTTTAACCCATTCGGAACTCACGGTAATATCGCCGACCAATTGGTTTTTGGTTTTCAGTTCGTGAATTGTGGCATTTCCGACAAACTGGAAGTTATTGAATGGATTGGAGACGTAGCCCCAGGCATTCAGGGTTCCTTCCAGCGGCACGTCGGATACGATCTCCGAAATTTCCGAAAGCTCGAATTCATTGACCTTGAAGTCCAGGTGGTGATCATTGCTGGAAGAGACCAGCCCGTCGAGGTGAATGGACTGATTCCCGCGTCGCAGATCGAAATCATTGATGCTAAGTGTATCGGTATTGAGAACAATGGTTGAAGCATGTTCGATATCCCACCGGTGATCGAGCAGGTAGAAGTGAGACGGTTCCAGTTTGAAATCAAAATTCCTGAAGCCTTTTACTTCTGTTTCCCAAACAATAGAAGAAGAGGTTTCCCGGCTTTCTTCCCAGGCAAGTTGTGAGTATAAATTGTCGTGGGCACCGAAAGTCATCAGGTTTACCTGATCAAAACTTACCGAATCGTTGTAAATGAAATGTTCGACGAAATGGGTGGCCAAAACCTGATCGCTGGACATCAACTGATGAAGTTTGGTGCCCGTGAATTTCATGTTTTTGTAGCGAATGGTGTCGGACTCAATATCAACGACGAGGTCGGTTTTCTCTGCGTAGTAATGACCTGATATTTTCGTGCCTGAAGCCACCTGAATATCGGGATAAACGATGAACATGAAATCATCCGCCTTATCGATCTTCAGGAAGAAATCGAAATGGTCTTTTTTCTTTTCGTTTCGTGGCGGGATCTCCTCTGCATATAGGGAAGGGAAGACCCGGCTGATCTGGTAGTTGAGATCCGTAAGGATATAGTTCAGATCGAGTTTTCCGTGAACGTATCCATTGGCAATCTGGCTCGACAGCGTGAATTTATCTTCTGCAGCGCCGCGGTCGATGCGCAGATCAAGCGAGGGGATCCGGATGGATTTCGGCCCCTGACTCAGGTGAAACTCGTCCATGTGGATCAGTCCCCGGAAATCGTTCGGGTTCTTTCCACGCAAATCGATCGTGAAGAGGGAGCTCATTTCCCGGCTTTCTTCGGTCAGATGCAGTTTGTCCAAAGCGGCCTTGCGC